>NZ_JAUBUC010000103.1:0-21682 GCF_036705285.1 Microcoleus sp. B4-C1
CGCAGAGCCGCCGTATGTCTGTAGCGCAATGCCGCCCAATTCAAAGTCATTGCGTCACACTCAGAGCCCGTCAGCATTCGGGCCATGATATTGAGTCCTTCTCTCATGGTTGCCTTTGACCGCTCGCTCCCCAAACTGTCGAGGTACACTGCTGCCGGGTGCTGAGTCAGGGGTACCGGACAGGGCAGATTCAAGGTTTCGGGCTGTTGCTCTCCAATTCGGTTGAGCATTTACTCTTTCAAAGTGGTATTATAAATACTAAATTTTACGCCTTTAACGGTTCACGCGATCGATCGATTTGGCTCCTCCCTCGGAGAGCCCTCGCCGTCTGGGAACGGGATCGTGTGTTCTTTCTTGTGGCCACGGCCGGTTAGTCGTAAGGAAAGTTAAAGGATCGACGTCTAGAGAGTCAGCGAAGCATCAACTAGCTTGTTTTCATAAGCGTGTAACAGACTTGCGTCAAGATTATTTGCACAAATTAGACAATATATGGGGCTGGACTTTATATGATTAGGTGCGCTCGCACCTAATCCCTTCAACTTATCGCCCCTAAAAGAGGTATAACCCGATGATTTATTTGCCAATTACAATCGCCCAGATAAAAGAGCGTTCGCCCTTGCAAAAAAAAGAGCGAACGATCGCCTTTCCATGCAATCTATGTTATGTTCGAGAGTAAATATAAAAGAGTTCGCGCTTTGATTATTTACCCTTGACAAACTTAATTATCCCCAAAAAATATGCACAATGCCAACTGAAGACGAGCGGTCAACATCGCCTAATGAACCCACAAAACCCGCTCAGAAAAACGATCCGTTTGCTTTCTCTTCTGAGTTAAGGTTAAATATAACAGAAGGAGTCGAGTTCATTACCGAGCGACTTATCTTAGGACAAAATATAACCCTCGATTTATTTGGCGGTAAAACATCTCAGATTCCCGAAGCGATTAACGTTGACTTGATAGCTGAGTCAGGAATTCAAACATCAATTGCTGAACTGTTACCAAAACTACCTAGACAGAGTATAGACCAAATTATCGCCAGTAACCCCCAGGCATATTTCCTTGAATATGCAGCACCCGTACTAAAACTAGGAGGTCGTATTTATATCAATGCCACGAAAAGAAATCCTTTCGGCAAACTCCCAAATGCCGAAACCCTAGAGCAACTGGGATTAATAGTTGTGCAAGAAAACGCGCCACTAGACACCAGATTTACCAATCAAAAATTTTCCAGGGAAACTCCCAGAAATGATGGCACTTTAGAAATTCCGTTATCCAGCTTAAAAACTACTATTTTGGAAAAAATCAAATGACTATAATTAGCAATCATTTTGACCTACTCTATTTTACAAATTGTAACTTCGATCCACCTTTAATTCGCGATTCAAAAATCATCATTCCCACCCGTAAACTAGGCTTATTACCAAGTCATCCACTTAATCCCCAAAATGAAATAATTTTCCTGTCAAAATCTTACCTGATTTTCGATGGAGTGAAAACATCGGTACGACAGTTAACCGGATATGTGGAAGAAAATCCTGGAACTAATCATTTCAAACCTCTCGAAGAAAACTCTAGAACAGTCATAGATGATGATTTTCCCGATCTTGGTAAAACTGTAAGTTTATTTGGACTAGAAGGTGCTTTTGAAGATCCGTTAGAATGGGTTGATTGGGAAATTGAAAGTACATCATTTTATCTTATGGAACATCCATCAGATGACTGGGAATTTACAGAGTTGTGGATAGATACAACTAATTTTCCTCTAAAAGTTATGCTATTGGTTAGAGACAAGGAGGGAATTAGCTGTGTTTACGATCCATCTCAAAATTATCAACTAATATTTTTAAGTTTCACTTATGAAGAGGCGAAGTTATGGCTAGAAAAACAATATAAACTTGTGCCACAGCGTTTTTCCAAAGAGGTATGTGTATAATAGACATCTCCTAAAAAGATTCTGGAAGCCTTCCCCTATCTGGATCAAAACCTAATTTTGGGAGATATCTATTGGTCATAATAACTGAATAATATACTTCCAAGACCTGCACAAAATGCGCTCATGTTTATAGAAAACTTGGTGGTTCTAAGAACTTTAAATGCCCTGAATGTGGTTATGAAATACCACGATATTTTAAGGGAGCTTTTGGAATTTTTCTCAAGGCAATGTGGGATACTACCTTTACCAACTCAATTGGTGATGTTGTACTAGACATTCAGGATATCCATAATGTCGGAAGATGTCTCGGTTAAAAGTATCAGGTGACTCAGTTGACAGTAAGTTACAACTCGGTGTATGGCACTTTTGTTGCCCGTACACTCTGTCAAGTGGAGGGCTAATCGCGCTTTTTTCAGCAACAGCAGACAGGGGAAGGTGCAGAGTTTTACCGTTTTGGTAAGTTCTGCGTCCTAATCGCCTTGGCAGTTGCTATCTGAAATTTCTCAGCTTCGCAATGTAACAATTAAGAGCGATTCAGCAAGGGTTAAAAACTGTGAATACGGTGGAGGAACTCCAACAAGTCTATCAGGAAAAAACTCGTTGGCGTCAAAAAACGGCACGTCGCCCAGTCGCAAAAAAACCCGATCGCCCGATCGACTCAGCAGTCTGCTCCCTTATCAAATAGCACTCAAGCATATAAGATAGAGATTGACTGGCCGACAATGTGATTCAGGGTGAATAATTCGCTAATTGAGACCAGCCCGCGTGGCTGGGGGTGATAGAAGTCCCTGAAACGCTGGAAATTACCGCTTCGCTTCGGGCGCTCGTTAAATGTTCTTCTTTGAAGAGACGATCGCCAACGCGATTGATGAGGCAAATCAGTCGATCGCACTCAGCCAGCCCGCTGGCAATAAGAGACCTATCTTATTTTAACACAACGGGGTTAACCCTAGATTCTATCTAGGTTAGGCATCACGCACTCATACAAAAAAGAAAAGGCTTTCAGGAGGATTTCAGGCTCCTCACACCTCGCAGAGAAAGGCTCAAATCCTTAAAAATGGGTTTCGGCGCATAAGAGCAATTGGTTTGATGCGCGGTTATCACGCAGCGTGAATAATTTTTATTTCCAAAAAACCTAATGTCACAAGTAACAACTCCCAACAATTCGACTGCGCCCTCTTCCCCAATCCTGCCCTCTCCCCCCGTTGCTGCGGGCGGTATGGATATCCAAGGCGTCGAAACACCGCCATCATCGAGCGGTGATGGTACTTCTACACCGCCATCATCGAGCGGTGATGGTACTTCTACACCGCCATCATCGAGCGGTGATGGTACTTCTACACCCCCATCATCAAGTGGTGATGGTGGTTCTACAACGCCATCATCCCCAGCAACAACTCCCAACAACTCAACAGCGCCTTCTTCTCCAATCTTGCCACCCTCCCCAAGTAATGGTTCTTCTACTGAGTCAATACCACCAGTAACAACCCCCAACAACTCAACAGCGACTGCTTCTCCAATCCTGTCACCATCTCCAAGTTCAAGCCCAACTCTCATTACCACCCAAGTCAGCTTACTCAATTTAGACGCAGAGTGTCCAGAACTCCCTGAACCGCCAACAGTTATATTTCAGCCACCAGTGCAACCGCCAAAAGTTACTAGCGACGGGCGCATCACGATTATTGGCGATAATGGTCGCAGTTTTCCCAACAGTGGGGTGAACGATGACATTTTAATCTTTGATGGAGGAAGCAACGATCTTATTTTCGGCGGCAACGGCAATAACTTAATCTGGGGTGAGTTCGGTGCAAATACCTTAATTGGTGGCAGTGGCGATGACACGATCTATGGTGGTGTCATAGATTTATTGAAGCGTAATCAGAATCAACCTTTGTCTGCCCAAATGCAGAATCAACCTGCATTAATCTTTGGTGGTAGTGGCAACGATCTACTGTTTGGGATGGAACAAAACGATACCATCATTGGCGGTAATGGCAACGATCTCGCTTATGGGGGTAAAGGAGATGACTTGATCTATGGCGAAAAAGGGCCTGATACTCTTTATGGCGGTCAAGGTCAAGATACGATTATTGGTGATTACGGCGATCCAAATACTACGGATACAAATGATCGGGGAGATTTGCTCTTTGGCAATCGTGGGGATGATGCGATCGCGGGTGGCATTAGCAACGATACTATTTATGCCGGAAAGGGTAATGATATCGTTTTGGGTGGCAAAGATAATGACTTGATCTGGGGTCAACTTGGCAATGATACCCTCGTAGGCGGTGAGGGCAATGATACTTTATACGGCGGTACAGGAGAGGCAAACAATCTAGATTCTCAAGGGCGTGACTTGCTATTTGGAGGGTCTGGAAATGACTTGCTTTTTGGCAATGAAGGTGAGGATTCGCTTTCTGGAGGTGAAGGTAATGATACATTATACGGGGGTAAGGGTAATGATATCGTTGACGGCGGCAGGGGAGATGATTTGCTGTTTGGCGATGAGGGCAACGATACAAGTTGCGGTGGTGATGGCAATGATACTATTTATGGCAGTACAGGAAATAACACCTTCTCTGGTGGTGCCGGCAACGATCTCTTGTTTGGTGGGGTCGGCAATGACTTAATAGCAGGGGGCGAGGGGGCAGATACATTCCGGTTCCAGTATCTCGAATCGGGCGAATCAGCGGTATCAGTTGGTGGCGGCCTAAACGGAAATCCTTTTGGGTTAGATACGTTGACTGATTTCACACCCGCACAAGATAAGATTCAATTGGATCGCAGGGCCTTGCCCGTGTTGCAACCCGGTACATTGCCAGCAAGCCTTTTTAGCGTTACCAATAACTTTAACGTCAATAATCAGGGCGCGAGTCCGGCTCGAGTAATTTACGACAAAACAAGCGGTTTGGTGTACTACAATTCTTTGGGTACGCTAGGGAATGAAGTACCGTTAATGCAGCTTCAACCGAATCTGAATATCACTTCCAACGACTTTGATATCGTGTAAATATCTATGGAGGCAAAGCCTCTACACAAGTGCGTTTTCTAGTTTACTAGCGGCGTCCGTGATACCTTGCATCGTGACACATGGAGGCAAAGCCTCTACACAAGTGCGTTTTCTAGGGGCAAATCCCCCGCGGTTGCCCCTGGAAAATGGTGATGCTGCGTCTAGGAGTGATATCGATTCCGGTTGCACCGTCCGTGATTGTTGACTGTTGACTGTTGACTGTTGACTGTTGACTCGGGGTCAAAAAAATGAAAATTGCGCGAATTATTTGTTGGCCTCCGGATTCGACTTTACGCCCGACTTCGGAGCGCGGATTTGATATCATTCCGGCAGTAAGGCCGGAATTGATATGATAAAGCTAAACCTGTTTCCAGAAAGAACAAGCAATCCAATGTGTCAAGGCTTTTAGGTTGCCATTCCTCAATTCCCTATTTGATAGCAATCGTGGAAAACAAGGCAGATATCTACTATAGTCGCGATAACGTCCTTGACCCACAAGGAGACTTGACGGATGCGGAAACTAACTACCGACAAGCGATCGCCCGCGAACCCAACAATGCAACCGCTTACTATAATCTTGGAGTCGTCCTTGACGAGCGGTATCTGCTACCTGAAGCAGAAAGCAACTACCGACAAGCGATCGCCCTTAAACCTGATTATGTCAAAGCTTACAGCAATCTGGGTTGCGTTCTTGTCAAGCTGGATAAGTTATTCGAGGCGATCGAGGTTTTCCGACAAGCGATCGCTCTTTCCCCCAAGTGGGCTAGCTTATACAATAACCTCGGCCAAGCATTTCAGGCACAAGGAAAAGTCGGTGACGCTATATCTGCTTATATCGAGGCGATCACATTACAGCCCGATCTGGTTTTAGCTCATTATAACGCCGGTCAAGTTTGGCAGAGTCAAGGTCAGCATGGGTCGGCGGGTCGGTGTTTTGAGAAGGTGATAGAACTCGCTCCCGATAACGCTTCAGCTTATAGTGAGTGGGGCTATTCTCTCATGGCAGAAGGCAAGCTGGATGCAGCAATGGCGTGCTTTCAGCAGGCAATTTCCCTACAGCCGACATTTGTTGAAGCTTACTGCGCTCTGGTTCTCCAAACTATACACGAAAGCTCTGTAGAAGGTAAAGAAATTGACGAACTGGGACAAGCTAAAATTGCCTGTGCCAGATTTCTTCAAGCACTACAGCGGCAATCAAACGCTCCCGAAGTTTATGCCAATCTCTGGCAAACTTACGTCCATTTAGGAAATGTTTTATTTGAGTATGGTGAATTCAAACAAGCAGAAATTTATTATCATAAAGCTTTACAGGTTAAACCCAATGACGTTGATATTTTAGGGCGGGTGAGTCATTGTTTGGTAAAACAGAAACGGCTCAAGGCGGCGGTGATAGTATGCCAAATCGCAAGAATTATTGAACCAAATGCTAGTTTGATTTGCTTTCAGTTGGAAAAAGTGAGATCCAACTCGCTTCCCAAAGGCGCTTTATCTGCCCAAGATTGGGTTGTTACCGCACAATTAAACGGGGCTAGCTATATTAGCAATTTCCAGAAAAGCCAGTCAAATGCAGTCAAAATGCCTGTCCCACAGGGCTTATTCGAGAGGTCTGTTGGTGTTGATGCGGAATTTGAGTCTAATCCAGTCTGTAGCAAATTACTTGACTTTGATGCTTCCCAAGCGGGATGTGAGGGATTAAACTGCACGCCGTGCTTGAAGCGAATTTACCAGCAGTTTGCTCCCATTCATCAGGGGTTAGGAATTCATGTTTTTAATAAGGGAGCGAACATTGCTATTGATTCACCCAGTAATTTTGTAGCGGTAATTCCAGATGGGCGCGCTTGGGTTGTTCCGCAAAAAAACTCTTGGATGATTTGTAATGCTATTGCTATTATTACTCCCGATAATTATCTGTTAAGAGATGTTTCTCGCGAGTATCCGGGTTCTTTGCCGGGGTGTATGCAACATGATACAAACAAACATCGGGTTTTTAATTTAGAAGAATTACCAATTTTAGAACAAATTGATGGGACAGTTGCAGTATTATCTGGACTTTCGGGAAATGTTTACTTTCATTGGATGGTGGATATTCTACCCCGGCTCGACATTTTACGTCAAAGTAAGGTAGATTGGGAGAAAATAGATGGGTTTTTAGTTAATAGCATCGCCCAACCTTTTCAGCGAGAAACGCTCTTAATGTTGGGGATTTCACCATCCAAGATTATCGAGAGCGATCGCCACCCTTATATTCAAGCTAAAAAACTTATTGTACCATCTTTTTCGGGTTCGCTCGGTTGGCTGCAACCGAGCGCTTTGAAATTTCTACGTCAGGAATTTCTGAAAGAAATTTCATCGCCAAGTTCCCCTTACCCAGAACGTATTTACATTAGTCGAGCCAAGTCTCAATATCGGCGGGTAATCAATGAAGGAGAAGTGATTGATTACCTGGCTAAATTCGGTTTTCAAACTGTGGTAACAGAATCTTTGCCGGTAGTGGAACAGATTGCGCTATTTTATCATGCTAAAATAATTATAGCCCCGCATGGTAGTGGGTTAACTAATATTATTTTTTCCCGGAATGGTACTAAAATCATTGAACTTGTTTCTCCTCACTATCTGAGACCTTATTATTGTATCATCAGTGAACTTTTAGGGCTAGAACATTACTATTTAATAGGGGAGGTATTTGCCTGTTATCCCATCCGAGAGCTGATGTATCAAAATCCGCTGACCGAAGATATTAAAATTAGCTTTAGCCAATTGGAAGAAATGATGAAAATTGCCAATATAATAAATCCTAATCCCTCAATCGCGAAGCCGATTCAGAAGCAAAATCCTATGAATTCTGAAATTACCGCAGTGCAGTATCCTTCTGCCGCCAAACTTATTTCTATGGAAACTACTATCAATTCTGAAATTACCGCAGTGCAGTATCCCTCCGCAGCCAAACCCACTTCTATGCAAACTACTATCAATTCTGAAGCTACCGCAGTGCAGTATCCCTCCGCAACCAAACCCACTTCTATGCAAACTACTATCAATTCTGAAGCTACCTTAGCGCAGTTAAATGAACAAGCCGAAATTTATTTAACACAAGGAAAATTAGAAGAAGCAGAAACAGCTTGTTTGCAAGCTTTGAATACTCAACCGAAGTCAGCACCGATTCTCAAAATTCTGGGCAATATTCTGCACGCAAAAGGTAAGATAGAAGACTCCCGAAAGTGCTACATTAAAGCGATTGAGAGTCAGCCTAATTTTGCCGCAGCTTATGTAAACTTAGGCAGTTTATACGCACAGCAGCAACAGTGGGATTCAGCCATAAAGTATTATCAGCAAGCAATACACATTGACCCTAATTTAACGGCAGCTTACCGCAATTTAGCAAAGGTTTGGACGCAGTTAAATAAACCGAGCGATGCGGCAGACTGTTGGTATGCTGTCTTGAGTCTGGAACCGGAAAATTTTTCAGCACAAGAATGCGTCAATCTGGGAAATACTTTTGTGCGGTTAGATGATATTACTCGGGGCATTTATTGTTACCAACGCGCTTTGGAATTAAACCCCAAGTTGGTAGGAGCTTATCAAAATTTGGGGGAAGCTATGAAGCGCCAAGGAAAGTTAGAAGAGGCGTTATTTTATTATCAAAAAACTATAGAATTAACTAACAAAGCGGCGGATGTGTCGGATTTGTCTACCCATAAAAATGGGATTTTTGATAGCCCTAAATCGTCGAAACTGTTGGATTTATCTAGGACTAAAACTAAGCTACATGATAGCCCTAAATCGCTAGATTTGCTTACTTCTGAAGATGCTGAGGCGTTAATTGTTTTGGCAGGACATTATTATAATAAGGGGAAATTGTCTGAGGCGATCGCGCAGTGTCAGCGAGCGATTTCACTTCAACCACAGGCTGCTGTTGCTTACCAACTATTGGGGGAAGCGTTGCAATTGAGTGGGAAACTAGAAGAGGCCAAACGTTGTTATTTTAAAGTGTTAGAAATTCAACCAAATTTTGCTGATGTTTTGGCAAGTCTTGGCAATGTGTTCGCACAGCAGCAACTATGGCAGGACGCAATTAATTATTACCAAAAAGCCGTTAGTTTCAAGCCTGATTTCGCGGAATTTTATCGGAAATTGGCGAAAGTTTTTGAGCAAATTGGTTCCCAAGAACAAGCAGCAATTTGTTCGTATAAGGCAGTGAATTTAGAACCGCGAGGAGCAACCGCAGAGCAATGTTTAATTCTGGGGAATACGCTGTTGGGACAGGAGAAAGTTGATGAGGCGGTGGCGTGTTATCGTCTGGCTATTCAGTTGAATCCTAAGCTATCACCAGCTTATCATAATATTGGGGAAATTTTGAGCAGGAAACAGGAGTGGGAAGGGGCAATTAATGCTTACCGTCATTCCATTCAAGTTAAACCGGATAATGCGGGGTCGCATTATGGTTTGGCAAAGGCTTTGTCTGCACAAGAATCTTGGGAAGAAGCCGTTGTTAGTTACCGAAAAGTTATCCAGTTTAATCCTAATTCGGCGGAAGTTTATCATCAATTAGGAGATGCGCTAACAAAGCTGAATAAGTTGGATGAAGCCGTCAGTGTGTATCGTCGGGCAATTGAGTTAAACCCGGATAATTCTTGGTCGCACAATAATTTAGGAGATACACTGATTAAATTACAACAGTGGGAGGAGGCGATCGCTCCCTACCGTTATGCTACACAGCTTAACCCAAACTGGGCTTGGACTTTCTACAATTTAGGGGAAGCGCTAGCGCAATGCCAGCATTGGGAGGAGGCGATTGCAACCTACTCTCGGGCTGTCGAGCTCAACCCCGAACTACCGGGGATTGAAAGCAAATTAGCGGGTGCTTTCCGAGAACGAGCTAGATTAGATTTAGATACAGCTTTTAACTGGTATTACAAGGCGATTAAAGTCAATGCAAATGAAGTAGAAACTTATCACGAGTTCCTAGAAATTAAGCAAAACTCGCCGGAAATTGGCTTACAGTTGGGCAATACTTTGGTGAACCACAATCGGCTGAATGAAGCAATTAATTTATATCAAACAATGCTCCAGACATTCCCTGAAAATCCGGCTATTCACTTAGATTTAGGTAAGGCTTTTGCTCGAAAGAAGGACTGGGAGTTGGCGCTGGCTGCCTACCGTCGCGCTATTGAGATTGACCCAAATCATTGTTGGTCTCATCACGAACTCGCCGAAGTTTTAGCAGCACAAGGTAAGCGAGAGGAAGCAATATGTAGCTACTATCGAGCGATAGAAACTAATCCTTCTCCTTCCTTTTGGCATTATCACAACTTGGCGAAAGTTCAGTCTAGTAAAGGTGAATGGGAGCAAGCGGTACTCTCCTACCGCAAGGCAATTGAAGTAAACCCAGATTATTCTTGGTCGCACAGAAACTTGGGCGATATTCTAGCGGCACAGGGGAAAACTGATGAAGCAACTGTCTGTTATCGCCGCGCTATTAAGCTAAAACCTAGAATTTTCTAAATTTTGAGATGAAAAGCCCCCATGTCTGAGCAAATTGATAGATTAATTGTACATTATCAAAAAGCCTTGTTAATTAAGCCAGATAACGCCGAAATTTACATCAATTTGGCAGAATTATATTACAAACTGGGTCAACTTGATAAGACAGTCACAGCTTGTGAAACTGCACTCAAAATTCAACCCACTTTGACAGGTATCTCGAAAACGTTGGCTGGTGTGCTGCAACAACGAGGAGAAGTCGATGCTGCTTTTGAAATGTATAATGCGCTAGGCGAGCGATTGGTCAAGGAAGGAAAGTTAGAAGAGGCGATCGCTGCCTACCGATCTGCAATTGAGCTAAAACCAGATGCTTATCAAACTTTTTATCGATTAGCGGAACTATTGCAAGGACTACAGCGATGGCAGGAGGCTATTTATTGTTACCTTCAAGTGATTTCTTGTTACCAAGAAGGTCTCGATGTAGAGCAGATATTTGTTGACTCCTATTACAGATTAATAGATATAAAAAATAATTGTCCGATCCAAGAAGCAATTCGTAGCTACCGCCAGATAATTCGGGAGAAACCTGATTTTTACCTGCCTTACCCTGATTTGGGAGATATGTTGACTCAGCAAGGAAACTTAGAAGAGGCTATCTCTTGTTACCAAACTGGTAGTTACAAACACCTTTTAAGTTCTCACCCCGATTTTGCAAAAAACTATTTGAATCCACAGAACCCACGCAAACCCAATTTTATGATCGTTGGCATTGGAAAAGGAGGAACAAGTTCGCTGTATTATTACCTAGGAAAGCATCCTCAAATCCTGCCTGCTATTAGAAAAGAAATACATTTTTTTAGTGAAAATATCGAGCGGGGATTAGACTGGTATTTATCTCATTTTCCGCCCATTCCCAAAGAATCTAATTTTTTGACCGGAGAAGCCACTCCTTGGTATTTGGGAAGTTATGAAGTCGAAAAGAAAGTTGCTAGTGTATTTCCCAATATTAAGATTATTATTCTTTTACGTAATCCCATCTTTAGAGCTTTTTCTCAATACCAAATGCAGTTAAAATTTGCAGGAGAGCAGAGGGCATTTGCAGACGTAATTAACTCAGAAATTGAAGCTATTAAAAATTTCTCATCTCCTGGTGAAGTTGACTCAGATTATTGGCAGACAGAAAAAGGCTATTTATTCTTTGGTTTATATTTCTACTTTATAGAGAAGTGGATGACTGTATTTCCGAGAGAACAGTTTTTAATTTTAAGGAGTGAAGACTTTTATGCTAATCCGGCGGCTACTATAACTCAAGTTTTCGAGTTTTTGGGGGTGCCGGATTATTCCCTTGCAGAATATCCCAATTATAATCCGGGGTCTTATAATCCCCTAAGCGACGATTTGCAGCAGACTTTAGCCGAGTTTTTTCGACCTCATAACCAGAAGCTAGAGGAATATCTCGGCATGAAATTTGATTGGGATTAACCCATCTTAAGAGCGAGGTTTTAGCGGGTACTGATTGGCTTTTGAACTTGTTGCTGTTCTGTCTTTAAACGTTCAATTTCAGCTTTAGCCTGTTGGAGTTGAGATTGCAAGCTATCCAGTTCGTCTTGGATTTCTAGCGCTGTTTGCATCCAAGCTTGGGATTGAGATGCTAAAGCTTGGTATCGATTTCTATCTTGCTCAAGTTGCCACATTTGGCTTTGCTTTTGTGCCTCCGACTGCCAAAGTTGCTCGACGCAGGTGAGGAGGAGATTGAGTTGGCGTTGAGTCCACCGACACGCTTCTATTTGAGACAAGTATTGACGCAAATAATACCGTTCTTTTGGGAATTTTGCCTGGTTAATAACGAGACCAGAATGGGAGTCAGAGAGGTAGAGGGGATAGGGATAGTAGGCAATCTCTTTACCAGTGGCGATCGCAGCCGCTAAAATATGCCAATTTAAAGCTAGCAAATCCCTGACCTCGAAATACCGAAACTCTCGCAGCAACTCCACCGCAAATAGAGCGCACAAATCCCGATTTTGGTTAAATTCCAGTAGCTTGAGTAAAGAGCCGTCATTCGAGTTGATAACTTCCAAATCTTTGTCCAGCGTCATGTCTGGACATACGACAGCTACAGCATCAGATTCACAAGCCGCCGTGACAAATTTTTCCACCATTACAGGCAGTGCGATGCGATCGCCTGCAAAGTGCAAAAAATATTCTCCCGTCGCCAGTTCTACCAAACAGTTATAAGCCATTCCCAAACTTTTATTAACATCGAACTCGACAAACTGATAGGTGGGAAACTGCTCTTTAGCCAGAGCGATCGCCTCTGGTATGGATTCGTCGGCGGGTGTTTTATACAGAACAATAACTTCTAAATTTTGATAAGTTTGTCCGGCTAGGCTTTCCAGGCAATCCAAAACTTTTATCGTATCAGGAAAACAAGTCACGCCTATGGTTACGCGGGGATTTTGGGGGTCTTTGGGTGCCGATTTGATAAATGCTTCGCTCATATATTCAAGTTTTTGGTTGAGTAATTTTTGATTCACTTGTTCTAATAAAGTGCGCTCTGGGGCGATCGGCGTTTCAGGACAAGCTGAAATAGCTTTACTGATGGTGCCGGCGAGCGATCGTGCATCTCCTGGCTCAAACCAGCGCACGCCATCTGTTCTTGAAATTAAATTTAAGGTTTCTTGAAATCCTCCCGTATCTGAAACCACTAAACTAACGGCTAACTGTCCCATCTCTAAAGCGGTATTGGGAAAGTTTTCTTGCAAGCTGCAAAGACAGACAATGGGTGTCGGTGACTGGCTGACTAAATTAATTGCTTCTAGGCTGGATAAATCCGGCAAAATATGGTAATAAAATTTACCCTTTAAAGCGCCATCAATATACTGCTGACTATCCAACCCTTGAAGCACAGTTGACTCTAATTTGATGATTTTACCAAGAAACAGAATGTAAATTTTCTCGGCTATATCCGGGTTAAGCAACTGAAGGGCCTCTACAAACGTACAGAGTCCTTTTCTCTCCTCTAACCGCCCAAAAAACACCAGCGGTATCTGTTTCCTATCAAGTTGAGCAGTCAGAATATCGGATATTTTTAATCCTTCGGATGGCGAAGCATTCGGAGACAAAACATTTGTTTTTAACAGTAAATTATCGCCCGAATGCTTTGCCCCTACATCCGCTGATAAGTTGAGGATAGGAATAAAATAAGGTAAATGAACAGCATGAGCAGTTTTCCAGCCATAACTTTCTACTTTTGACTTTAAAAAGTAGGAGGGAAAGCAACTTAAATCGGCATTGTCATAAGAATATTGTTCGTAGTGACAAGCCTGCCAAAACCATTTTGGATAATCTACTGTATATCTGCTATTGACTTCCCGCAACCACTCAAAACCACCGTGATCTGTAACACCAACGAGGCAACTATTACCTAGTACACCTGATTTTTTGGCTTGAATCGTGCGATAACCGCATCCCCAAATTGCGGGAAATTCAACATAAACAACTGCTTCGGGGAAAGTAGCAACAATTGCTTGAGTAAAGAACAAACAGCAGAAACTTTCGCCATCAAAGCATTGACTGATAGAGTCTTCTTGGCATTTCGATAAAATTGCTTGGTGGATAGGTTGAAGATTTAGGACTTTTTCAACTTCGCCGGTAGAGAAGATGTGGTGGAGATTTGGTAGTTGCGATCTCCCTTGGAAGTTCTCATGGCTGTGGCAAAGCAAGAGGATGACATACCAACCTTCTGCTGCTAATTTTTGGCTCAATGTGGTATAATAAGTGCCGATACCGCCATTTTTAGAAAATCCTTCAAATTCGTTACTTGCTAGAATTGCAACTTTTTGAACTGAGGTGTTAAAAGCCTCGAAGAATTGGGGCTGAAACTGCAATTCTGAATTTTCAGGAGAGAGGATATGAGATACTAAATTTTCCGGTTGCATTTTCCTAAAGATACTAATTAAACAGATGTAGGTTGGGTTGAGGTACGAAACCCAACTTCTCAAACTCTTGTAGGTTCCTGGTTTCGCTTTCTCCCCACATTAACCTACCCAACCTACTTATATTATGCTCTAGGGGATGGTGGGTTACGGCGCGGTTTAAGATTTATCTGTTTGCCATAATAAGTTGATACCCGCGCCGTAACCCACCCTACAGGAGGTTCACTTGTCTACTTCTCCCCCTATCGTAGATAATAGTTTGGCTACTTCGGGAATCTCAAGAATATTTCCAAATTTCTCTCGGGCTTGAATGAGTTCGCGTTTAGCTTGTTTTAAATCACCCCAATGAATAAAAGCCATGACTTTGGCAGCGGCAATATTTGGTCGCAATTCCTCTGTGACGATTTCAAGCGAGTATTCAAAAGCTCGCTCAATATCTTCGTAAGAAAAGATACTAAAGGGAGTATCCTGGTTTAGTAGTAAGGTGTTGCTTGGCAGAGGGTTGACATATTGAAATACTGCGGCTTGGTAGAGATTACAATGATGTTTGAAGTATGGTTTCAGTTTGTAAATCAATAGATGAATCCAGGCGGTGTAAAAGTGGGCAAAATCATTATAGTGTACCAGAGAAGTCATGGGGATTAGATGAGGATAAAAGTTTAGGAAAATGCTTTTTGTCAGTTCCCAACTTTTCATAGCATCTACAAATAAATATTCTATAGGGCGGCTGTTCCAGCCAAGTTTCACCACATCTCCTGGGTAAACTTCAATCGAGTGACTCCAGGGACTAATTCTGCGAACAAACTCGTCCAGAAAACTATCTCCCTGTTTATATCTGCCTTCTAGGGAAGTTCCTTTTACACAGTTATCCATATAGGATGGTTCCCAAATAAATATATCGTAAGCATGAATGCGTTTGTCTTTAACAGTTACTTTAAGATTTTTTTCTAATCCCTTAGCTACAGAAATTGTTGCAGAACCAAGCCAGCAGCCCAAATCGATAATTTCGCCTTTACCAGAATACTCATTTTGGGCATAATCTTGGAGAAAAACTTGCTCTGGGGCAGCGGTCATTCCTAATAATAAAGATGTTGATAAATTTTCATTAGAGGAAGGATTGCGAGTGGGAGATGTTTGGAAAAGTGCTGAATTCATGTACTCTATTCGCTGGTTGAATAGCCATTGATTAACTTGCTCTAAAAATGCGCGTAGGGGAAGGGATGGGGTTTCAGGATAAGCGTCAATAGCGCTGGCAATTTCGCACGCGAGAGACTGGGAGTTTCCTGGTTCAAACCATCGTACACTATTTGAGCGGTCAATCATGTTTAATGTCTCCCGAAATCCCCCCGTGTCTGAAACCACCAAACTCACGGGTAACTGTCCCATTTCTAAAGAACTATTGGGAAAGTTTTCTTGAGGACTGGTAAGGCAAACAATGGCCGGTGCTAATTCGTGGACTAGGGCAATGGCTTCTTGGCTAAATAAGTCCGATAATATGGTATAATCAAATTTGCCTCTCAGTTCTTGCTGGATATATTGCTGACTATCCTGGGGCTGAAGTTGAGCAGAATGAAGTGGAACAATTTTGCCTAGAAATATGAGGTGAATTGGCTGGCTGATTTTCTCTCCTAATTGCTGAAGGGCATCAATGAAAGTCAGGAGCCCTTTTCTTTCTTCTAATCTGCCAAAAAAGACAATTGGTATCTGTTCCCGTTTGAGGTTAAGCGAAACTTTCGCTAACATGGGTCGGTTTTTATTTAGAGAAGAGACTATTGGAAAACAGTAGGGCAAGTGAACTGCATGGGAAGTTTTCCAGCCATAACTTTTGACTTTTGCTTCCATGAAATAAGACAGGAAAAATGCTAAGTCGGCATTCTCAAAAGAATATTGCTCGTAACTATAAACATTTCTAAACCAATTTCCACCCTCTATAATATATTTCTCATGGGCTTCATTTAACCACTCTTGACCGCTGTGCATTGTTACGGCTGTGACGCAATTTTTTCCTAACAAACCCGAACGTTTTGCTTGAATTGTGCGATATCCCAGTCCGCACAAATCGGGGAATTCTACATAAATTGGAGATTGTTTAAAGTGCGCGGCTATTGCTTGAATCAAAAAGAGGATTTTATAACTCTCTGATTCTACCCAGTCCCATTCCTTAAACTGAGATAAAATTGCTAGATGAATCGGCTGTAGTTCCAAAACTCGATCAGCTTCAGAGGCGGAAAAGATATGGCGGATATGGGGGACTGTCGATTCTCCGTGAAATTCTTTTTGAGTTTGACTGAGAATTAAAATAATATCTGTACCTTGGGCTGCTAATTTTTGGCTCAATGTAGCATAGTAAGTGCCAATTCCACCGTTTCGGAAAAGGCCTTCATATTCAGGAGTGACGAGGATTGCTACGGGTTCTGTGGAGGCAAATAATTTTTCAATAAAGGGTTGCTGGAAGCGCACTGCAAAATGATCTGCAGAGATTTCATTTAGTAAAGTTAATTGATTCATTGCGTAAGTCTTTTTAAGTTGACACTAATGCCCCTACACCTAATCTTCCTATCTTTCTTCAATCTGTTTCTTCACCCAAACGCGGAAGGCTTTCATTGTTTTATTTCTTCCCTCGATTTTACTTTGTTCTAAATACTGGGGAATCACCTCATTAAGCAACTTCAACCCTGGAAAATGAGGACTTTCACTAACCTGCACGTATCGCCCTGCTTGCAGTACGTTGATTTCTAATTTTGTCCCGTTAAACCGCCACAGTTCTCCGACTCCTAATGCTTCATAATTATTCAACTGGGTGCGGGAGGAAATGTCAATCTCAATGGCTAAATCTGGGGGCGGTTCCACAGTTAAATCGATGCGTTTTTTCCCCCGAACGGCTGCTTCGTTTTCGATATAAAAACAGCTAGCGGCTTCTAAACCTTGTTGCATCGTTTCGCTTTTAAACGTAGTAGAAGCCAGATTTCTGAACTCAACGTCTAGTTCTTCCAGCAAAATTTCCACTAAGTTGCTAATAATAATTTTATCATCTTCATGTTCCGGTAATGGCACCATAATTTCTAAAACTCCCTGACTGTAATTAATCCGCGACCCCCGTTTTTTACCAGACTCCTCTAACATTTCTTCGTACATTTGCCAACTGACATCGGTCATCAGGAGTTGCTGACCGGGGGGGACGATGATTTGTTTAAGTTGGACTTGCATAGTTTCCTCTCTTTTGTGTTAGGGATTCGCCCCTGAATTATCTCAGCCAGTCGAGTTTGGTGCTGCTGAGACTTCACTTTTTGCAATTCTACTGTTTTTTGATGCAGTTGAGCTTGAGACTGTTCTAACTCTGCCTGAGTGGCGTGCAGTTGCAGATCGGACTGTTGTAATTGAGCTTGGGTTTGCCGTAGCTGTTGTCGAGACTGCTCTAGTTCTGCCCGATCTTGCTGCTGCTGAGACTGTAGTTGCTCTACTTGCGATCGCGCCTGGTTGAGTTGTTGGCGACCGGCCTCTAACTCTGCCTGAGTTGTCTGCAATTGTTCCCGTTCCCGTTCAAGTTGCGATCGCGCCTGGGAGTGTTCCTCTTTTAATGTTTCCAATTCTCTCGTTTTTTGATGCAGTTTTTCGTGAGAATCTACCAACTCAGCTTGATTTTTTTGGAGTTGTTGTCGATACTGTTCGAGTTCGGTCTGAGTTGTCTGCAATTGTTCCCGTTCCCGTTCAAGTTGCGATCGCGCCTGGGAGTGTTCCTCTTTTAGAGCTGACAATTCTCTCGTTTTTTGGTGCAGTTGCTCATTAAATTCTGTTAACTGAGTTTGCAGTTGAGTTTGAGACTGTTCGAGTTCTGCTTGCGTTTGCGATCGTTGGATTTTTAGTTCCTCTAATTGGTCTTGAGTTTGGGATTGCTGGATTTTTAGTTCTTCTAATTGGTCTTGAGTTTGGTGGAGTTGGTCATTAGACTCTTTTAACTCAGCTTGAGTCTGCGTGAGTGCGTCTTGAAGTTGCTGTGCAGTTAGCATCCAACCTTGAGATTGGGGAGAGAGAACATGGTTATTTGTTGAGGACAAGTGACTCTCTTTTTCGAGTGTTTCCATAAGCTTTTTGGGTGTTAGGGGTTCGATTTCGTAATCAAAGATGCTTAGACTTTTTAGGTCGTGTTTTAACGGGATGTAACTTAATTGTAAGTTTAGTTACAATAGGCTATCTGGCAAAAAACAAAGGTATGGCGCTGTTCACTCTCGTTAATCTCTTGCAAAATCTCGCTTCCCAACATCCCGTTCGCGCAGCGTCCCCGCATGGGAATCGCATCGCCTATACTTTCCTAGAAGATGGGGAAAAACCGAGTGCTAGTTTAACTTATCGCTCCTTGGACGAGAAAGCTAGGGCGATCGCCACTTACTTACAATCTCAACTCTCTGTTGGCGATCGCGTCCTGCTAGTATATCCCCAAGGGTTAGAGTCCATAGTCGCTTTTTTCGGTTGCCTTTACGCTGGAGTCGTTGCCATTCCCGCACCCGCACCGGAAGCGGCACGGCTAAAACGTATTTTACCGAGATTGGAAGCGATCGCCGCCGATGCTGGAGCTTCATTAATCTTAACCACTGCCAGTCTGCTAGCCAACCGTGACGGCAACCCTTTGACATTTAAGGCAAGAAGCTTTGTCAGCCGGCTCAACGGCAGGGCTTCACTCCTACTCAACTACTACTTGGCAGAGGGAGAAATCGCCCAAAAAACACCCCAACTCGCCACTATTCCTTGGACAGCTACCGAGAAAATTCCCGCCCAGCTAGCCGCCCAATGGCGACAGCCGGAAATTAATGGCGATACTTTAGCTTACCTGCAATATACCTCCGGTTCCACTTCCACGCCCAAGGGAGTGATGCTCGACCACAAAAACCTGATGTGCCATTTAGCGGAACTGCAAGAAGCTTGCGGGTACGACTCCCACAGCGTCACCGTTACTTGGATGCCCTATTTTCACGATTACGGACTGGTAGAGGGAATTCTGGAACCGCTCTATAACGGCACTCCTTGTTACTTGATGTCGCCGATGGCGTTTATCAAACAGCCGCTACGCTGGCTGAAAGCGATTTCCCACTATCGCGCCACCCACAGCCAAGCCCCTAATTTTGCCTATGCTTATTGTTTGCGTCGGATAACGTCAGAAGAACGCGCTACGCTCGATCTTAGCTGTTGGCAAGCGGCGGGAAATGGTGCGGAATCCATTAACCCGCAAGTGATGGAACAATTTTGCCAACAGTTTGAGCCGTGTGGGTTTCGTCAATCTGCCTTTGCCCCAGCCTATGGACTGGCGGAAGCGACGTTGATAGTTACAACGAGTCAGAGAACGGACGATCCGGTTTTCTGTACGGTTTCTGCTGAGGCGTTGGCACAAAATCGCATTGCCCTGGCATCGACAGGTCAAAGGTTGGCGGGTTCGGGGCGGCTGTTGGGGAATAATGTTGTGGCAATTGTGAATCCAGAAACGTTGACTCGCTGTGCCGCCGATGAAGTTGGGGAAATTTGGGTGTCGAGTGCGGGGGTGGCGCGGGGTTACTGGCAGCGTCCCGATGCGACTCAGGAGACGTTTCGCGCTTACTTAGCGGAGACGGGGGAAGGGCCGTTTCTGCGGACGGGGGATTTAGGATTTATTAAATATGGGGAATTGTTTGTTACGGGTCGGCTGAAGGATTTGATTATTATTCGAGGAGAAAACTATTATCCCCAGGATATTGAATGGGTGGTGGAAAAGAGTCATCCGGCTTTGCGTCCGAATTATGGGGCAGCATTTGCTATTGAAGTTGATGGAGTCGAACAGTTAGTTATCGCGATCGAGGTCGAGCGCCAGAAGAGTAAAAATCTTAATGTGGATGAAGTGGTGGGTGCTATCCGCAATGCTGTAGCCGAACACTATGAGTTACCTGTTTATGGGGTGGTGCTGCTGAAGCGGGGGAGCATTCCTAAGACTTCTAGTGGAAAGATTCAGCGCCAAGCGTGTCGGAAAGCTTTTGTTGATGGCAGTTTGGATAGTATCGCTATTTGGACTTTAGCAAGTGCATCCGTTCAGCAGGAAACTACTGCTCACAATGACTTAGAGTTCCAGTTGGTTCAAATTTGGCAAAGGGTTTTAGGCATCTCACCCATTAGCACCAAAGACAACTTCTTTGAGTTAGGGGGAGACTCGCTCAAAGCTGCGGTTGTGGTAGCTGAAGTCGAAAAGATATTTGATCGAAATCTCCCTTTAGCAAGTTTAGTAGAAGCACCCACTATTGAGCAACTAGCCAACTTTATCATTCAAGAAAACAGGAGAAAGGAATTCAGAGCGCTCGTTCCAATCAATCTCAATGGCAACAAGCGACCTTTGTTTTATGTACATAGTATAGGTGGTCTGGATTCAGTTTCCACATTGGTACGTTATTTAGATCCAGAGCGCCCTTTTTATGGCTTCCAAGCAGTAGGATTGGACGGAGAAAAAGCTCCCTATACTCGCATAGAGGATATGGTGGAACACTACATCCAAGACATCCAAACCGTTCAGCCTGAAGACCCCTATCTCTTAGTAGGTGGCTGTACAGGGGGCAATATTGCCTTTGAAATGGCTCAACAATTAAAAAAGCGGGGTCAGCAAGTTTTGCTGGTGGTTATGGTAGATAGTCTCAATCCATTAATTACACAAGAACGAAAAATGCAAACATGGAATCATTGGATATCATCTGGAAAACAAAATCGAAGAGAAAAACTAATAAACTCTGGTTTAAATATCAATCAAGTTGAAAATATCTTAAAAGTTTGGGAGGCTAATTACCAAATTATCATTAACCATGTACCGCAGATGTATTCGGGGCGAGTTGTTTATTTAGCGGCTACAGAGAATCGGAAGCAGGAGTTCGGACATCAGTTCGATCCAATGCAACCCAATGGTTGGAATAGTTTGGTAGCAGGTGGAATTGAAATTATCGAGGTTCCAGGTAGTCACCTTACTCTGCACTTTGAAGCCCACGTCCGAGTATTAGCTGAGAAATTGAATGCTTGTTTGGAGGAAGTTGATGGTGTCCTACTTCCTGAGCGAAAATAAGCGATCGCTTCCAAACTTAATCCCTACGGGAGCATATATACTATGCTTTTCAAGTTGTTTTCCAACTGAGCTTCTTGATAAACTTTGGCTTACTTTAACCGGAAGTTACCCCGTGTACGGGGTAACTTCCGTCTGAAACCATGGCGAGGTGAGACTTGCCCCAAGCGTCCCAGTCTTTTACAGGGAGCATCCCGGTTTTGTAAATGGTTAAAAGTATGATAAGAGCCAAAATTTTTCGCCCTCCGCTATATGATAGAAC
>NZ_JAUBUC010000104.1:0-21620 GCF_036705285.1 Microcoleus sp. B4-C1
CCTACCCCAACCAAGGCGGGGCAACCACGGGGGGTTTGCCCCTACAAGAATTACACGAATCATTTAGGATTGCTATATATCTCCTTTTAAATTGCTATTAATTCCGATAGTTAAATATTTTAGCACCCTCATTTAGGCACTATACAAAACTAGATTATTGGGAATTAGGCTAAAAAAAAATACGTAGAATATCCGGCTTTTGTCTGGCTAGGGAGCTTTCTACTGAGAGCAGTTGGTTTCAAAACAGCGAATTAAGCTGTCGCGCATTTAAATTGTAGGTTCAGGGCGGGCGGGACGCCCAACCCCTACTCCCCACAATAGTTTGATTATTTTTTGACATCCAATTTAAATGCAGAACAGCTTACCACGAATCAATTACTAATTGCCGATTAATTTATTCAGAGCGATTCTGTTAGTCAAGTAAATTTTTATCGTTTTTTATCGCTGACAGCTAACCTTCAGCCCTAGGATCGGCTATATAATGTATTTGGAAGTACATTAATTTGTCCGCAAAGCGGTATAGTCCCATCGCCGCCGATCGCGTCAGCTTCTAAATAAACATAGTCCGCTGTCAATAACAGCAAGGAAGTGGGGAATCATGTCCAAAATTTTAGTAGTGGACGACGTTAAGAGCGAACTAGAAATTATCTGCCACATTCTTCAAGATGCCGGATTGGATGTGATGCGGGCAGGTGACGGCGAAGAAGCGATCGCCCTGATCCGCAAAACCCCTCCGGCTTTGGTCGTTTTAGATGTAGTGATGCCACGAATGAACGGGTTTGAAGTGATCAGAGAATTGCGGGGCGATCGCACAACTGCCAAATTGCCCGTAGTATTTTGTACTCATAAAAACACCGAGATCGATAAAGCTTGGGGAACTGATTTAGGGGCCGACGCTTACGTCAGCAAACCCTTTGAACCTCAACAACTCGTCCACATAGTGCAGCGCCTGCTTTCAGCGTAAACCGAATATAAAGCGATCGGCCGCTTCCCAAAAAACATTATACCGACAAACCCCGTTTTTTTTAATAAACTGGGTTTTTGAATTCCATAAAAGTTTATGTTTAATGATAAAAACCTGCTTATTTGCCCAACCGCGATTTATTTAACGGAAACATTTGAGGCACCCAAAGTGATGCTGAAAAACTCGATGGGCGATCGGCTTTAGGGTCAAAGCAACACTCTAATTTGTAAGCTACACTAGAAACTAAAAATAAGCCATGAAAATAACGGCTCCCCCCGCTGGGGGGAATCAGACAAGTGCAACAAAGCAATTTCTCCTGTTCGGTCAAGGAGGCAGTCTGTTCGGCATAGAATTAGAGGCAGTGCGGGAAGTCCTTTCCCTCAAGGAACAACCGATTTCCCTGGTTCCCAATACCCAGCCATTTTTGCTGGGATTAACCAACTTGCGGGGCGAAATCTTAGCAGCGGCAGACTTTGGACTGTTTGTAGGTATTGAGTCGGTTGACACCTACCACCCAAACAGTCGCATCTTAGTGGTAGAAGCGCCCGATCCACGAGACGTGAGATTGTTGTCGAAAATGCGCCTGGGATTAGCCGTCTCCCGCGTCGAAGGAGTTTTACCTCTCAATCCCGATCGCATTGTCTCAGCACTAGATGTCAGTCCTGACCTAGCTCCATTCTTAAAAGGTCTGTACAATTCCGAAGGACGCTTGCTAATGATTGTCGATGTAGAAGCGATCGCCCATTCCGAACGCTGGTAAAAATCAACAATACAGATAAGTCTGCAACGGCTGTGCATGAATAAATTTAACTAACGATCGCCCGCATCCGATTTGCCCATCCTTAATCTTATGATCGAAATTCTCTATACCTGGATCGCAACGACTTTCACCCTGACGTTGCCTGACTTCTCCCAATCGGTGGTAACTGGAGCTGCTAATTGCATCATTTGTGTGTGTTACTTTGCCATCGCCTGGATAATCAGCTTAGGTTTGTGGCGAAACCGTCAATTCGGGTTCGACATCTTCGCCACAGCCACAGCAGGCATATTTTGGAGCTGCGCTTTCGGCCACAGCGGCCACGCCGCCGAATACCTAGGGCTGCCCCACTCTCAGGTGGCACAAAGTGTGTTCGATTGGATAACTGTAATGGTGGCGCTCGTTTTTTTGAGTTTGTCCAACCGTTACGGATTCTTAGTAGGTTCCAAGCAAATCTTGAGCTCTAAAAAAGAAACAGAACAAGCACTGAGCGAAACTACCCAGCGATTTCACGCAATCTTCGACCAAGCTTTTCAAGCGATCGCAGTATTAGATCCAGACGGTACTCTGATCGAAGCAAATCAGACAGCGCTAGAATTGGGCGATTTCCAAGCATCAGAAGTGCTGGGGCTGAAATTTTGGCTGACACCAGGGTGGGCATCATCTCCAACCAACCAGCAGCGCCTAAAAATGAACATTAAACAAGTCTCTGCAGGCAAGTTTGTCCGGGAAGAATACGAAATCACCGGCCCCAACAACCATGTGACAGTAATTGACGTGTCCTTTAAGCCCCTGTTAAATGAAACAGGAGAAGTATTTCAAATCCTCGCCGAAGGCCGCGACATTACCCAGCGCAAACAGACAGAAGCGACCTTGCAGCAGCTAACGGCAGAACTAGAGCAGCGAGTGAATGAAAGAACCGAGCAGCTCCTGCAAACTAATGCACAATTGGAACAGGAAATTCGCGATCGCACCGCAGTACAAGAGCAATTAAAAGCCTCAGAAAAATTTTTAAACAACATCCTTAACAGCATCCCCGACCCGATTTACGTCAAAGACAAACAGCACCGCTGGTTAATATTAAACGATGCTTTTTGTCAACACCTAGGTCACAGCAGAGAAGAACTAATTGGCAAATCCTACGACCAGTTTTTGCCCAAACAGGAAGCAGAGACATATCGAGAAAAAGACGAATTAGTTTTCTTGACAAATACCAGCACCGAAATCCAAAAAACTATCACAGACCAAGCAGGAAACACCCGCTTTGTCTCCGCCAAAAAATCTACCTTTGTAGATGCCGACGGTAGACAATTTCTCGTTTGCGCGATTAGAGATATCACCAATCGCGTGCAAATGGAAGAACAACTGCGGCAGACACTGGCAGAAGTAGAAAGCTCCCAAAACTTGCTGCGAACAGTCATTGACGCTACGCCAGACTGCATTTTTGTCAAAGATCGAAACTTGCGCTACACCCTAGTCAATGCAGGTTTCGCCGCCGCCTTCGGCAAAACCCAAGCAGAAATTATTGGCAAAGACGACGCAGAAATTGGTATATCGGTCGATCGAATCTTCGCCAACTTCCACGCCGAAACCGATTCCGAGAACCAAATCCAAAACTTCCGGGCCGGCAACCACCGGGAGCATCCCGGTTACAACGACTTAGCCACCTTAGCCGACGGCAAAGTACACAGCTTCGACACCCAGAAATTCTCCCTCAAAGATGCAGAAGGCAACATTTTAGGAATGCTCGGCTTGGCGCGCGACATCACAGATCGTCGCAAATCTGAACAAGAACTATTGCGGTTCAAAGCAATTTTAGAAACCACAACAGACTGGGTAGGCATCGCCGACACCCAACAGCGCACCATTTATATCAACCGCGCAGCCAGAGAAATGTTGGGAGTTGGCTCTGACGCCGATTTAACCGGAATCCGCATTTCTGACCTGACATCCCCCAAAAGTATCGACACTCTTGTGAACGTCGGCATCCCCGCAGCTTGCCGGGACGGGGTGTGGAGTGGCGAGACAGTTTGGCAGAGTTTAGACGGCGAAGAAATACCAGTTTCTCAAGTAATTGTTGCCCACAAATCCGAGAATTCAGAAGTTGAATTTATCTCAACGATCGCCCGCAACATTACAGAACGCAAGCGCGTAGAAGAAGCCTTGCAGCAGAACTTGCAAATGCTCGACCTTGCCAGCGATGGCTTGATCGTTCGGGATATGGACGGCACGATTAATTATTGGAGTCAGGGAGCCGAACGGATGTACGGCTGGACAAAAAAAGAAGCCTTGGGGAAAATCACCCATACTCTATTGCACACCATTTTCCCCCAGCCTTTAGCCGCTATTTCGGCACAGTTAGAAGAGCAGGATTATTGGGAAGGAGAAGTAATTCACACCACCAATTATGCTACCAAAATTACTGTATTCAGTCGCTGGAATTTGCAGCGAGATGAACAGGGAAAACCGAAAGCAATTTTAGAAACTAACAACGACATCACGGAGCGCAAGCAAGCAGAAATCGAAAAGCAAAGATTGATTTCGCTCGTAGAAAGCAGCTCGGATTTTATCGGCACTGCCACCATGGAGGGAGAGGCAACATACCTGAATGTCGCGGGAATGAAACTAGCAGGATTGCCAAATATTGAAGAAGTCAAAAGCAAAAGTATGTATGACTTCTTCTCAGTAGAAAATGGTAAGATTTTCCAAGAAGAAATCGTGCCTGCTACTGTGCGAGACGGTTTTTGGCAGGGCGAATTCCGCTTGAGGAACTTTCAAACCGGCGAAGACTTTCCCGTTGACTTCACCCTATTTACAGTCAAACACCCAGAAACCGGCGAGCCGATGGGGTTCGCAACAGTTACTCGCGACATCACCGATCGCAAACGTGCAGAAGAGATGCTGCGCGATCGCGAAAGACTGTTCCGAGCCATTTTTGACCAATCGTTTCAATTAGTGGGGCTGCTCAAACCAGACGGAACCGTTTTGGAAGCCAACCAAACAGCCCTCGACATCGCCGGAATGGAGCGCGAAGACTTCGTAGGCACGCAGTTTGTAGATAATTTGTGGTGGCAAATTTCCCCAGAAGCCAAGCAAAAAGTGCAAGCAGCGCTCACAAAAGCCGCCGCCGGCGAGGTTGTCCGCTACGAAGCCGACGTACTCGTTGCTGGGGGTGCTGTGATAACTGTGGACTTCTCCCTCAAGCCGATCGTAGACGACAGCGGCAAAGTCGTGCTGCTGATTCCCGAAGCTCGCGACATCACCGATCGCAAAGCCCTAGAACGAGAATTAGTTTTGCGTCAAACCCGGTTTGACGCATTTTTCACAGCCGCCCCGGCCTCAATGTTTATTTTTGACGAGCAGTTGCGCTTCGTCCAAGTTAACGAGAAATTAGCGGAAACCACAGGCGTCTCAGTTGCCGAACACCTCGGCAAGACGGTGAGGGAAGTTGTACCCCAAATGGTCGATACCCTACAGCCGATGTTGCAGCAGATTCTCGCCACCAACCAACCGTTTTTAAACGTTGAGGTGTCGGGTACAACCGTCAACGAACCGGGCATCGTGCGAGATTGGCTGGCGTCATATTTTCCTTTGCCCGGAGCTGACGGCAAACCCATCGGTGTCGGCGGTGTGGCGATCGAAATTACCGATCGCAAAAAAGCAGAAGAAGAGCGCGATCGATTTTTTACCCTTTCCCTAGACTTGGTTTGTATTATAAGTTTTGAAGGCAAATTCAAGCGTATCAATCCCTCTTGGGAAAACACACTCGGCTACAAGGCGCATGAACTCGAAGACAACTATTATATCGATTTAGTCCATCCAGACGATCGCGAATCAACCCGAAAACAAGCGGAAAAAGTAGCTAGTGGCGCCGAATTAAAATCTTTTGAAAATCGCTACCGCTGCAAAGACGGTTCCTACAAGTGGCTGTCGTGGAAAGTGCGACCTGAAACCGAACAACAGCTCATGTATGCAGTCGCTCGCGACGTTACTGAAAGCAAACAGGCGATGGTGCAACTGGAAAAAACAACAGCCCAATTAGCCCGTTCCGAAGACCAATTTCGGCAACAAACCAATCTCTTGCAACTGCTAATAAATAGCATTGGCGACGGCATAATTGCTGCCGACGAAAAAGGCAATTTTGTGTTGTTCAATCCCGCCGCCGCAGATATCTTTGGCACGGGTTCGACAGATACTCTTCCCGACGAATGGTCGGCAAGATACGGTTTATTCTTGCCCGATACGGTAACTCCCTATCCCACAGCCGAGATCCCCTTAACACGGGCAATTAGAGGAGAATCTCCTGAGAACGTAGAGGTTTTCACCCGCCACGCAGGGAATCCAGAGGGCCTGTGGGTGAAAATTACCGGCCGGCCGCTCAAAGACGAAACGGGCGCACTCAAAGGCGGCGTAGTAGTTTGCCGCAACGTCACCCAGGAAAGATCGTCCCAGCAGCAAATGCAGCAGTTGGCCGAGACACAGGAACGCTTGCTGCAAGAACTCAAAACGCGGCAAAATGCCCTAGACGAATCGGCGATCGTCAGCGAGACTGATCTGCAAGGCATGATTACCTACGTCAACGACGGATTCATTGAAATATCGGGTTACAGCATGGGAGAACTCCTGCACCGCAACCACCGCCTCGTCAATTCCGGCTACCATCCCAAATCATTTTTTGAAGAAATGTGGGTGACACTTTCTCGCGGTTTGGTGTGGAAAGGGGAAATCAAAAACCGACGTAAAGATGGCTCGTTTTACTGGGTAGATTCGACGATCTCCCCCATCTTTGATACCAGCGGCACAATAGTCAAATATATCGCCATTCGCTTTGACATTACCGAGCGCAAAGAGGCAGAAGAACGACTAGGAAAATTAGCAGCAGAACGTAAAGCTGAAGCTGATTCTCTGACGCAGCAAGTCCTTAAATTGTTGGGAGAAATTAAAGGCGCGGCTCAAGGCGACTTGACAGTCAGGGCGGAAGTGACTAACGATGTTTTAGGTGCTGTCGCCGACTCTTTCAACTTCTTAATCGGTTCTCTGCGGAAAGTAGTAACGGGAATTCAAACTTTAGCCGAACAGGTAACATCTGCCACCGACGAGTCAATTAACAATACCAGTCAACTCACCCAACAGGCAGAAATTCAAGCAGCAAAAATATCTGCCATCATGCGCGAAATAGAGCGGATTGTGAATTCGATCCGCGACGTGCGAGATGTTTCGGTGCGGGCCGAAACAGTGGCTCAGCAGTCTTCTCAAACGGCTGAAGTCGGCGGTATGGCGGTCGATCGAGCTGTCGAAGGCATTAACGGGCTCCGGTTGACGATCGCCTCTACCTCGAAAATGATGAAGCGTTTGGGCGAATCTTCGCAGCAAATTGGCAAAATTGTGACTTCGATTTCTCAACTTGCTTCGCAAACTAATTTATTAGCTCTGAATGCTACTATTGAGGCGGCGCGAGCCGGCGAACAAGGTTTAGGCTTTGCAGTTGTTGCCGAAGAAGTGCGGAAATTAGCAGAAAGATCCGCCGGCGCTACGGAGGAAATCTCGGAAATTGTCGGTACAATTCAAGAAGAAATCAGCCGCGTGATGAAGGCAATGGAATCGGGGACGCTGGAGGTAGTGGAAGGCACTAAGCTAGCAAGCGAAGCTAAAACCCACCTCAATGCCATCATCGAAGTTAGTCGAGAAATGAATGCTTTGGTGCAGAATATTACTATTGCATCTGCCAAGCAAACTGTTTCGGCTGAGGGAATTGCTAACAGTATGCAGCAAGTCAACGAGATTGCGAATACGACCGCACAAAAAGGTGCGGATGTCAAAGCATCTTTGGACGAGTTGTCTGGTTCTCTGGGCCAATTGCAAAAGTCCGTGGCGAATTTCCGTTCGTAATTTTAGAACCCCGACTTATTGAAGAAGTCGGGGTTCTAGGTATTGTGGCAGTGTGCGATGATGAATGGTAAGATGGCTGAGTATTTGAAATATTTTTAGGTTGTGGCGATCGTGTTTGAGATTGAGTTTACAGACCAAGCGATTGAGGATTTGCAGTGGTTTAAGAAACACGAACAGAATGTAATTGTTGACGGTATTGAGGCTAACCTTTGTTATGAACCCACTACCGAGACGCGCAACCGGAAAGCCCTGCGTCCAAATAATACAGCAGAATGGGAATTGAGATTGGGCGTATATCGCGTTTTGTACAACGTTGACAAGCAAGTTAAAATTGTCAGTATAGAGCGCATCGCTGGCAAGCAGGGGAATAGATACATATTTCAAGGAGAAGAGGAAGAACTATGATGAACTGGGATTATCGAGTATTTTTTGAGGAGGGCGGGTACACAATTCGCACGGTGTATTATGACGATAAGGGTGCGATCGCAGCCTGCTCTGAAAAAGAAACCGCACCTTTTGGAGAATCAGTGGAAGAACTTCAAGAAGAATTAAACCAACTCCTTGCTGCTCTAAAAAAACCAGTTATTTCGGCTGACGATGTGCCGCCTCCAAGCGATCGCCCGAAGGCAAAAAGAGGAAAATCATTGCAAGCAGTGCGGCAACAACTTGGCTTGGGATCGGAAATAACGAAAGAAAATTCCTTAGAAAATTCCTTGAGTTCAAACGATTAGCAAAGAACCGAGGTTATCGGTAAGAGTTCAAAACTACTGGCCGCTTATCTTGGCCGCTCATATGAATGATGACGATTTAAACGAATTAATAGATGCTTTTACCGCAGAATGCGAAGAGTTTCTTCAGTCAATGGAGACGAATCTGCTGGGGATGGAAGCTGCGGGTTTGAAAGAGCGACAAGCGGCAGTTAAAGAAATGTTTCGGGCCGCTCACTCGATTAAAGGTGCGGGTTCGATGTTGGGCTTTCAAAACGTATCGGCGGCGGCTCACACGCTGGAGGACTGTTTTGTCATTTTGCGCGATCGCACAGACTTGGCGGCCCTGGAACCGACTACTGTGAGTGTTTTGCTGCAGGGGGTGGATGCTCTCAAAAAGATTACGATCGAATCAGTTCAACACTCCGATGTCACAACTCCGGATCAAACGGAAAACTTGGAGGCGATCGCCCAAATTTTCGATCAGTTCCAGGCCAAGTACGGCAACTCAGAACCGTCGCCAGTCCCCACAGTCAGCCAATCGACCGCCCCGGAAACCCTGAAACAGATTTTTGAACACCAAGTGCCGGCACTCTTCAATCGCCTAGAAACCGAGCTTTCCCAAGCTCCCGAGGCAGATTTGGCAACAAGCGTCACCGCCCTCAACCAGGTTTACTACCAACTCTCCGGTTTGGCTGGAATGCTGCAATTGCCGGATTTTGGGAAAGTCGCCGCAGCCCTCAGAGATTTGATCGACTCTCCAAACTTGACTCTACAACGGTTGCAATCCGAGGGTTGGGCGATCGCCCAAAACTTGCAAACCGCACGCCAACAAATATTGGAAGGAAGGGCGATCGACATCCCCGACATCTCCCCCTCTCCCACTCTCCCACTCTCCCCCACTCCCACTCCCCCCGAAATCTCCCCCTCCTCCACTCTCCCCGAAATCTCCCCCTCTCTCCCAGTCCCCAACCCGCAAAGGCCGACAATCCGGGTAGACTTAGAACGCTTAACTGAATTGGTGAATCTAGTCGGGGAATTAGTCATCAACCGTACAAATTTAGAACTTCAAGAATCCGAACTGCGGGGCGAAGTCAAGCGCATCCGCCGCAACATCGTAGATTTGAACCAATTCGGCGGTCAGTTGCGAGAAGAATACGACAGACTGAGCTTTGCAGAGTGGAGAGGGGGAAACGGGAACTCTGGATTGGGAAAACTTGCAGCCGCAGAAACAGAATTCCCCATGATTGCTAACGGCAAATCCTCTCCGGCCCATGCTCACTTCGATATCTTAGAGATGGATCGTTATACAGAGTTCCACTCGACAGCCGCCGAAGTCATCGAAACTGCCCAAGCAATTTCTCACTCCGCCACCAAATTAGACACTTTAGCCATGAAATTCGAGCGCAGTACCGACCAACTGCGCCGCATTACCGAACAACTACGCAGCCGCGTCATGCAGTTGCGAGTCGTGAGTTTCAGTCGCGCCGTCGATCACTTGCCCAGAGCCCTGCGGGAGATGTGTATCACATACGATAAAGATGTCAACCTGCTGCTAGTGGGAAGAGATACCAAAATAGACGAAAGTTTGCTCGATGCTTTGCGCGATCCCTTAATACACTTAGTGAGAAACGCTTTCGACCACGGCATCGAAATTCCCGAAGTTCGGAAAGCAAGCGGCAAGCCGGCCAGCGGTCAAATAGAAATAGAAGCCCGCCACCAAGGCGGCCAAACTATTATTACTGTCGCCGATGACGGCAAAGGCATTGACCCGGAAATGATTCGCCGTAAAATTGTCACAAAGGGTTTGGCTACGGAGGAACAAGCTCAAGAATTTTCCATTGCCGAACTCTACGATTTTCTGTTTTGGCCGGGTTTCAGCACTACAGAAGGGGTCAGCGACCTTTCGGGGCGGGGAGTCGGGCTCGACGTGGTGCGAACAAATTTGCGGACTGTGCGGGGGACTGTGAAGGTAGACTCTCGCCTGGGAAAAGGTACGAGTTTTATCATTAAACTGCCACTGCTGCTGTCGATTACTGATGCTTTGATGGTGAAGACAGATCACAATAAAATAGCAGTGCCGCTGGATGCAGTCGAGGAAATTCTGCACATTAAAGCCTCGGAAGTTCACATTGCCGGCAATCAGCCGATGCTGTGGTGGCGGGAGGAATTTATTCGTTTGGTGAGAATGCAAGATTTGCTCGAATACAGCGTCGTCGGGCCGGATGCCCCCTCTCCCGACCCTTTGACCCAAGAGGAAATTCCTGTCCTGGTTTTGGCTTCTACCGAAGGAATGCTGGCGGTGGCCGTGGAACGGCTAATCGGTCAGCAGGAAATTGTGGTTAAACCTTTGCCACCGCCTCTATCCAAGCCTCGCGGCGTTTTGGGGACTACGATTTTGGGGGACGGGCGCGTGGTGAATATTCTGGATGTGGACGATTTGGTGGGTCAACCTGTGGTAAATAGTTCGATCGCCGCTGTCTCCGGTAAAGTGCAGGAGATGCCGGCGAGTGCGAGTCAGTCACCGCAGATTTTGGTAGTGGATGATTCCTATACAATTCGCCAGTTGTTGTCTCTGACGCTGACTCGTGCTCGCTACCGGGTGGTACAAGCTAAAGATGGTGTGGATGCCCTGGAAAAGTTGCAAAATGGTCTTGATTGCAGTTTGGCGATCGTGGATATTGAAATGCCTCGGATGGATGGATTTGAATTGTTGCGATCGATCAGATCGACCCAGCGGTTTGCTAAGATTCCCGTAGCCATGCTGACATCCCGTAGCGGGGCCAAACATCGGCAAATGGCAATGGAATTAGGCGCAAATCAATACTTCACCAAACCTTACAGCGAAGCCCAACTTTTACAAGCTATCCCCAAATTAATCCACCACTCAATAATTTAATCCACAATCTCAAATTTCTAATCAAATAATCGCTAACCTCAAACGAAACTTAGACCAAAAGTAATTGCACCCGCTAATTATAGTTAAAAGCTACGCAGCCGACTCACCTACTAAAATCCCATAATCTTCTATTTAAAACCTAATATCTATTCTGGTTGTATCGGAATGATTTAACCGCAGAGGACGCAGAGGATACAGAGAAAGGGAAGAGAGAGATGAATAATTCAGATCCCAAGGGAGTTGATATAAAATGAATAATCTTCAATCTAAAATCAAATAATCCTCAATCTAAAATCTAAAATCTAAAATCTAAAATCGAATGACTCACGCCAATTACAATCGCCGCTTTCGGAGCAAGAAACACGCCACTGTTAGAATTGCTCCTCATAAGTTTGTTTCCTTTGAACTAGGAAATATTTACTATGCTGTTCCTATTGAGCGAGTGGAACGCATTGTTAAAAACTTTAATGCCTACGGTCTTTTACCTAACGGTAATAGTTTACTGCGGCATCAAGAAGAACTGATTACCATAATTAATTTATCCACAATATTTCCCAGCAGTCCGATCATTGCTGAGTGCAAATACCTGATTATTTGTACTTTAAATAAAAGCGATCGGTTGGGAATTCCCCTTCCTGATATGCCAAAAATTTTGGAAATTACCGAAGAAAGCTTCTGCGAGATTCCCGAATTGTACCGTCAACAGCAACTGCCTCCGGTAATAGAAAAGTTAATTCGCGCACCTGATGGTTCCGAAGTTTTTTATCTGAATTTCGATTTATTTACCGAAATGTAGGGAATTCACTTTTCGAGGTATTATACCATATAAATGGTATTTTTGCAAACAAAAAGTTATTGATTTATGAAAAAACTCACAATAATGTCGATCGCCCTACTAATTTTTGCAGCAACTCTCGATTTGCCGAAGGTGGGGCTGCAACTAAGTGCGATCGGGCAAATAGAAACACCCCAACCAATCCCAACACCCCAACCAATCCCAACACCCCAACCAATCCCAACACCCCAACCACAAACACCCCAACAAATCCAAACACCCCAACAAATCCAAACACCCCCAATCCAAACACCCCAACCAAAAGCAAACGACCCCAAAAAGCTCGGCTACGTCTCCCCACAATTTGCCGAAAATTTCTCCCAGCAACAAATCGACCAAATCAACGCCAACGTCGAAACGCTGCTGCTAACTCAAAGCTGCTCCCGCTGCGACCTCCGAGCCGTAAAATTAGTTAACCTTAACTTAAAAAATCCCATCCTGACAGGATCGGATTTATCAGATGCCAACCTCAGCGGTAGTCGCTTCGAGATATCAGATTTTGTCAACACCAATCTAGCTCGCACAAACTTAAGCGGAGCCGAATTAGTAGGAGCGAGAATCAGCAACGCTAACCTTAGAAAAGCTAACTTGACAAAGACAAATCTAGACGGTGCAGACTTGCGATTTTCCGACTTGAGAGATGCCAATCTTTCCGATGCCAACCTCCGCAATGCTAATATAGATGGCGCTACTATCGATCGAGCAAGTATGGCCGGCACCACAATGCCCGACGGCAGAAAAAATAATTAATAATAGAGGTAGTCTTATGTCGCCGATTAAACAACGCCTTCTCGAAGCGATCGAACGGACTCCTGAGCCACTTTTAGAGCAAACGCTGGCATTTCTGGAATTTTTGACCAGTCGGACACAATCCGCGATCGCCCCAGACTTCGACTCAGATTTTGACTCAGATACCGACTCCAACGAGCAAATCCTCGCCGATCTGAAAGCCTCCCTCCACCAAGCCAAAGCGGGACAAACCTTTCCCATATCGGAACTCTGGGACGGTATCAATGTCTGATATGTCAGTTCTAGTCACATTCACGGTACTTTTCAAACGTCGCCTCAAAGGACTCGCTAAAAAGTATCGCCAAATTCAAACCGATATTCAGCCAGTCCTTGATGAGCTTATCCAAGGAAACTTCATAGGAAACCAGATTACAGGGACTCAATACACCGTTTACAAAGTCCGGGCTAAAAACAGTGATTCCCAAGTTGGTAAAAGCGGCGGTTATCGCTTGATTTATCAAGTTGAATCACCGACTCAAGTTGTTTTACACCTGATTTACTCGAAATCAGAACAAGCAAATGTCTCCGCCGAGGAAATCCAAACTGCGATCGCAGAATACCAAGCGAACCCAGACGAATAAGCCATTTTTCAAATCTAAACGCTTGCCCTTCTTGCTCTTTGAGTCGCTCGCTGTCATCGTCAAAATCCGTGTCGTGCCTTCCTTCAATTCTATTCAAACAGCCAAAAACCTCTGAATCACCTCATCACTTAACTCGCTAGTGCTTCCAGAAGCCACAATCCCGCCTTTTTGCATAGCATAATACCAGTCAGCTTGCCGCACAAAATGCAAATGTTGCTCCACCAACAAAACAGAAATTCCCCTAGTCGCAACCACACGGCGCACCGCAGCTTCTATGTCTAAAATAATAGACGGCTGAATCCCCTCCGTCGGTTCATCCAAAACCAGCAATTTCGGCTCTCCCATCAAAGCCCTAGCAATAGCTAACTGCTGCTGCTGTCCCCCGCTCAAATCACCTCCCAGGCGATCGAGCATAGTTTTCAAAACCGGAAATAACTCAAAAATTTCATCAGGAACTTCAGGATTTTTGGTTTTGGTTGGTTTCGCTTCCAAACCTAACAAAAGATTTTCTTTTACAGTCAAACGTGGAATAATTTCACGCCCTTGAGGCACATAACCAATGCCTAATCTAGCCCGCTGGTAAGTCAACTTAGAAGCAATAGATTCTCCGCCAAAAGCAATAGTGCCACTGCGCGGTTGCAACAACCCCATAATCGTTTTTAGCATAGTAGTTTTGCCCACACCATTGCGGCCGATCAAGCAAACCATTTGCCCAGCATTTACGCTTAAATCGACATCGCGCAAAATGTGACTTTCGCCGTAATAAACATTCAAATTAGAGACTTGTAGCATATTCTTTGGAGTAGTAATGAATAATTGGTAATTGGCAATCGGTAATCGACAACAGTCAACTAACTAATGACTAATGACTAATGACTAATGACTAATGACTTCTTACTCTTCAGGTTTTCCCAAATATACCTCAATTACTCGATCGTCATTTTGCACCTCATCCATAGTCCCCTCACACAAAACCGTACCCTGATGCAACACCGTCACCTGCCGCGCAATTTGCCGCACAAACTCCATATCGTGTTCAATTACCAACACCGAATGACTTTCGGCCAACGAAATCAGCAACTCCCCAGTTAACATCGTTTCCTCATCCGTCAAACCCGCCACAGGTTCATCTACCAACAACAAATCAGGAGATTGAGCCACCAACATTCCAATTTCCAACCATTGCTTTTCCCCGTGAGAAAGCAAACCAGCCGAAATATCAGCCTTAGCAACTAAACCAATGGTTTCTAACAAACCGGAAACCGTGCGTTTTTCAGCAGCAGAAGCTGGCTGGAACAAAGTTGAAAAAACATTTTTGTGGCGGCTGCAAGACAATTCCAAATTTTCGCGCGGCGTTAAATTTAAGTAAACTCGCGGCGTTTGAAACTTGCGGCCAATTCCCAAGCGCGAAATCCTATCTTCCGACAACTTGCGTAAATTTTGTCCCTTAAATAACACCCTGCCCTCAGTCGGCTGCACCTTCCCAGTAATTGAATCGAGAAAAGTAGTTTTCCCCGCACCATTGGGCCCAATAATAACTCGCAGTTCGCCCGCATCCATGCTGAAATTTAAACCGTTGATGGCTTTAAAACCATCAAAACTCACAGTCAAGTTTTCTATTTCTAATACTTTGCCATTCATAGGTAATTTCTCCGGGTAGGGTGCGTCAGTTAAAAGTCTCTCGGTAAGCCAGAAAATCTGTGGGCTGACGCACCTGAGAGCGCTGATTTTCTCTGAGAAGGTGCGTCAGTTAACAGTCTCTGGGTAAGCCGGAAAATCTGCTAGCTGACGCACCCTACACAAGCAGATAAATGGTTATTTTACTCTAAACTAAAACTGCTAGAGCTGCTCGAAATAGGAGGTGGAGAAGCAGCTAAAATCCGTTCAGCTAACTTCGAGAGTGGCAAACTTTGCACGTATACTTTTCCCGGCCCAGTCATCTTTGCCAAAAACAAGCCTTCACCTCCAAATAAAGCATTTTTAAACCCGCCAACAAATTGAATATCGTAGTCTACTGTGGAGGCAAAAGCTACTAAACAGCCGGTGTCTACTCGCAACACTTCGCCAACTCCCAAATTTTTCTCAACTATTGTTCCTCCCGCATGAACAAAAGCTAGCCCGTCACCCTGCAACTTTTGCAGAATAAAACCTTCTCCGCCAAAGAAACCGGCACCGAGCCGCTTGGTGAATGCTACCTCAATGTCAATGCCGTTGGCCGCACAGAGAAATGAGTCTTTTTGACACAAAAATTTACCGCCAAGTTGGCCTAAATCAAGAGGAATTACTTTACCCGGATAGGGGGCGGCAAAAGCTACGCGCGCCTTGCGATTTCCGGCATTGACAAAGGTGGTAATGAAAAAACCCTCTCCTGTCAGCATTCGTTTGAAACCTTGAAATAAGCCGCCGCCTGTGGATGTTTGCATTTGGATGTCGCCTTCCATGTATGTCATGGTTCCAGCTTCAGCCCTGACGCCTTCTTTGGGGTCGAGTTCAATCTCGATGAGTTGCAAATCGTCGCCGTAGATTTTGTAGTCAATAATATCTGCCATATCTTGCCCCTCAAGTTAAAGAACGAAGCTACTTGCTACGGATATCTAAGTAGGTGGACATATATATTGCGTCTCCTCAGAGAGAAACGCAGATTTTCCCAAGTCTATTGCGATTGCTTTGTTTGTCTGTTGTAGGTGACATTTATTTATGTCAGCCTACTTATAAATTACACGATATTTTTGCACTCAATGTTCAAGTTCTTCTTTTTCGAGCTGCACTTGGGGGTCTTGTTCCAGGCTGGGGTAAGTAGATACGTACTTCGGTTTTCTGAACAAGCTGCGGATTTGGTCGAAACTTTGATCTTGCAGCCATCCGACTATGCCGTCGGGCAGGACTGTGACTACTATTAAAAATAGCGCGCCTTGGAAAAATAGCCACACTTCGGGAAATTGTTCGCTCAAAAAACTCTTGCCAAAGTTGACTAGCAGCGCTCCTAATATTGCTCCCGATAATGTGGCGCGGCCTCCGACGGCGACCCAGATTACCATTTCAATTGAAAAGGCAATATCCATTGCTTTTGGCGAAATGATTCCGGTTTGTACGGTAAATAATGCGCCTGCAATCCCGGCTAAACCGGCGGAAATTGCAAAGACTAAAACTTTATATCCTGTGGGATTGTAACCTGAGAAACGCAGGCGCACTTCGTCGTCGCGAATTGCTACTAACAGGCGACCGAAGCGTCCGCTGGTCAGCCATCGGCAGAGGGCGTAACTTGCTGCTAGAAATAGTATGGTGAGAATGTAGAAAATATATTGAGTATCTCGGTCATTGACTGTGGCTCCGAACAAGGTTTTAAAGTCGGTGAGTCCGTTGGTGCCGTTAATCAGTTTTTGCTGACCGTTAAAGAAGTTGAAAAATACAATGGTTGCTGCTTGGGTAAGAATTGAAAAGTAAACGCCTCGAATCCGATTGCGGAATACTAAATAACCTAAAAGTGCACCCAAGATGGCGGGGATGAGAACTATTGCTAATGCTGAGAAGGGAAATGAATAAAATGGTTGCCAAAACCAGGGGAGTTCGGTAACGCCGTAGAGGTTCATAAATTCTGGCAATTGACTGCTGGCGGTTGGGGGAATTTGCAGTTTTAGGTGCATGGCGAAGGCGTAGCCGCCGATCGCAAAAAACACCCCATGCCCTAAACTAAGTAAACCCGTGTATCCCCAAATCAAGTCTATGCCGAGGGCGGCAATTGCTAGTGCTAAAAATCGCCCTAATTGATTGAGCCGAACGTCGGGGAGTATTCCTGGGAGGAGTAAGATGAATGTGAGGGCGATCGCGCTGACAATTGCCGCTTCTTTTACCCAGGGTTTTTGATGTTTTTTCTGCATTTTTCGCTACACTCGCAGTTGTAATTTTTAATTTTCTACCGTCCGCCCTTTTTGCGGGAAAATCCCTCCCGGCTTCACTTGCAGAAAAGCCATAATTAAGGCGAATACCATTACTTTTGCCATGCTGGTTGTGGCGAAAAATGTGAAAAAGTCGGCTAAAGGCTTGATAGGAGCGAACATTAATGCTAAGGTTCCAGAACCGATCAGGTAATTTGCAGTGCCGATCGCGATCGCAGCAACTACACTCCCCACAATCTTGCCAACACCGCCCACAACCACCACCATAAACGTATCGACTATATAATTTTGTCCGGTATTTGACCCTACGGAACCAATCAAACTAATCGCGCACCCAGCGACACCAGCCAAGCCTGAACCCAAAGCAAAAGTCAGCGCGTCTACTTGTTCGGTAGGAATACCCAAACACGCACTCATGCTGCGATTTTGCGTCACGGATCTAATCCGCAATCCCCACACCGACTTTTGCAAAAATAGGTAAATTCCCGCCAAACAAATTCCGGTGAGGAGAATAATAAAAATTCGCGCGTAGGGCAACTGAAAATTGCCCAGCGGTATGCCACCGCGCAGCCATGCAGGCGCAGTCACGTCCACATTTTGAGCGCCAAACCAAGGTTGAGTTACTGCCAGTTTGTAAGTTTGCCCTAAAAAGGTGCTCACCGCCCAGGAAATACCCAAAGATAAAGGCAAAATTAGGGCGATAATTTTGCTGCGAATGCGATCGAAATCCAGGCGCGATTTCAGCAACCGCAAACCGCCAAAAAACAGCAAACAAAACACCGCAATCCCAATTACCAGCACCCAACTGACGCTGCGGACAAACTGCTGCAAAATTAAACTTACGCCCCAAGTTGCCAGCAGAGTTTCTAGTGGCCGCCCGTAAAGATAGCGAATCACTCCCCGTTCGAGAATTAATCCTACCAATGCAGCGACTAGAAAAGCTAGGGGAATTGCAAATAAAATGTAGGTTTCAAAAGCAAATCCTCCGATACCTTTGAAGACATTTTGCACTACGAAAGTTGTATAAGCCCCCAGCATCATCAACTCGCCATGAGCCATATTAATTACGCCCATCAGCCCGAAAATAATCGCTAGTCCCAGGGCTGCAATTAGTAAAACAGCGCCGATGCTAAGGCCGTTAAATAAACCATCTAATATCGCCAATTTTGTTACTCCTGCATCAAGTCGGTTAACTTTGTTCGCGGATAATTAGGGGCGGATTTTACCCCATTGGTGTCAAGTTAGAACTAAAACCCTCTGTATATTTCGCTTGTAGCCGAGTCTCGATCCCCCTAAATCCCCCTTAATAAGGGGAGTAGGGGTTGACTTTGAAGAGTCCAGTTCCCCCTTATTAAGGGGAGTAGGGGGTGACGCAAGAACACTCTTGTCCCCCCCTTCTTAAGGGGGGCTAGGGGGGATCGGGCTTAACCCAAGCGTATTGAAATTGGTATTACCTACTTATCAAACTTTGAATTTGCCACCTTTTGCGGGGTCTGACCAATCGCAAGCAAAGCCTTGTGTTTCAGCAACAAATTGATTCCAAGGCACCGGCTTCACTGCTTCGGGTGTAGCAAAAGCGATGTTAAATAAACCGTCGTCTCTAACTTCGCCCAACCGCACAAATTTAGAAAGGTGATGGTTAACATCCATCGTTACTGTGCCCCCCGGCGCGTCAAAGGTTTGACCCAAAGCCGCTGCCCGTACTTTTTCCAAATCGTCGGCTGTCCCTGCTTTCTCGACAGCTTGCTTCCACAGGTAAACCATGATGTAAGCTGCTTCCATCGGGTCATTAGTGACTCTATCTTTGCCGTATTTTGCCTTGAAAGCTTCCACAAATTTTGTATTGGCAGGAGATTCCACAGTCATGAAGTAATTCCAGGCGGCGTAATGGCCTTTAAGATATTCTACGCCGATCGCCTTTACTTCTTCTTCTGCAATACTGACTGACATTGACGGATATTTGTCCGGGCCCAAACCTGCACCCTGCAACTGTTTGAAAAATGCTACGTTGCTGTCGCCGTTGAGGGAATTAAAAATGACGCCGCCGTCTGGCAAAGCTGCCTTAATTTTACTAATAATTGGCGTGACTTCTGTCCCACCCAAAGGAATGTAATCTTCCCCAACTAATTCGCCACCTTTGGCTGCTAGCTGGGCCTTGATAATTGTATTGGCAGTGCGGGGAAAAACGTAGTCAGACCCGACTAAGAAGAATTTTTTGCCTTTATTTTCTAGCAGCCAGTCCACTGCGGGTTCGATTTGTTGGTTCGGGGCTGCCCCAGTATAAAAGATATTTTTGGAACACTCTTGGCCCTCGTATTGTACGGGATACCAGAGCATATGATTTTTTTCTTCAAATACTGGCAATACTGCTTTGCGGCTAGCGGATGTCCAGCATCCGAAGACGGTGACAACTTTATCTTGGTCGATCAATTTTTTGGCTTTTTCGGCAAAAGTCGGCCAGTCTGAGTTGCCGTCTTCTATTACTGCTTCGATTTGTTTTCCGAGAACGCCACCAGCTTTATTGATTTCTTCGATCGCTAATTGTTCGGCATCGACAACGCTTTTTTCGCTGATGGACATCGTGCCGCTCAAGGAATGCAAAATTCCTACTTTGATCGTGTTTCCGCCCCCGGCTGCTGCTGGTGTAGTTCCTGTTGATGTGGGAGAAGCGGCTGGAGTTGCTGTTGGAGTTGGAGTTCTACAAGCTTTTAGAAATAAACTTGATGTTAGGGTAGCAGAACCGTATAAAAGGAATTTCCGCCGATCGAATCGCTTTGTCATTTTTTCTTGTTACTCTTGAACAGATGAGTCTGATGATTGAGAATAATAACACATAGCGACTTGATATTAAGACTCGCGTCAGCAGACTGTTGTATTTTTAGCTACAAAACTTATTGTTTTTGACAAAATGAATGTTTTGTGGGGATTGAGGGCAACTGCGGCAGAAACCGGGCTGATACCATTTTAGATTTTAGATTTTAGATTTTAGATTGACTGATGACATCAGGGTTGGGATCGCGGGCGTAGCGGATTTTTTTGGCAAACCTGGTTTAGACGCCCAAATACGTCTTTTCAGGAATTAGTGTGACATTAGAAACCCGGTTTCTTTACATAAATTATCTTATTGATGCTACCAGTTAGGCCGCAACCGGGTCGATCGCACTTGCATAGGCGAGTATCAAAGCAGGTGACGATCGCACTTCGCTTTAAGTACGATCGTCACCTGTAGAAATGCCCCTAATTTATGGAGAATAGCGGACTCGAACCGCTGGCCTCTGCGGTGCGATCGCAGCGCTCTACCAACTGAGCTAATTCCCCTGATTGAGTTTTAATTTAGCATTTTAGATGCGAGATTGCCGAATCTAAAAGGCTGACAGGTCTTGCTTGCTCTCACGTTCGCAGACCGTCACTTACACTAGCACGTAACTGCTAAAAAGGTCAAGTGTTTTCCGCAGCCGGCTCAGTGGGGGCGATCGAGCAAAATGCCGCCACTCTATCCAACTCTAAATCAGCAAAATAGTCCACCGTCCAATTAGCTTGGCGCTGGATCATGTGAAACGGGTAAGTGTGAGTCACACCCGCAACCTGAATCCCCGCTTTTTTCGCCGCTTCAATCCCAGCAAAAGTATCTTCTAGCGCCAAACACTCGATCGGTTGCAGGTTAAAGTCGGGATATTTCTGGTTGAGAAGTTCCACAGCCAATAGATAGCCGTCGGGTGCTGGTTTGCTCGCCGTCAAGTCGTCGCCTGCAACAATTAACTCAAAGTTTGCAGCCAAACCGGCCCGATCTAACACCAATTCTATATCCGATCGCATTGCCCCGCTAACTACGGCCATTTTCACTCCGGCGGGCCGAATTTTATCAATAAATTCTGCCAAACCGGGATAAATCGGCAGTTTCTCCAAAGTATCTATTTGAGCTTTGTAAGCTTCGGCCTTGCGCTGCAGCAGTCGATCGAGATATGTTTCTGTTAGATATCGTCCTCGCCGCTTGAGTAGTTCGGTAATGCAAGCGCGATCGCTCCTTCCCAAACAAACTTCTCGAAACTCCCCACGTTTGAGCTGGAGATTTTCATCGAGCATCAATTGATCGATGATTTTCTCGTGAATTGGCTCGTCATTAACAATCACGCCATTAAAATCAAATAAAACTGCTTTTAGAGTCATTAGTCATTAGTCATTAGTCATTAGTCATTAGTCATTAATCATCAGTCATTAGCAAGTTAGTAGATACTGTCTTGACCTGTCAAGGGGTAGCGCTCAAATAATTGGGGTCGAAAGGCTTTTGGGATTTTAAAATCCC
>NZ_JAUBUC010000105.1:0-21272 GCF_036705285.1 Microcoleus sp. B4-C1
GAAAAATCTTCTCTTTATCCCTTGGGCAAGTCTATTGCAACTAGATTAACTGCTACCCCTACTTATTGAGCCGATACCATTTTGCCGAAATTATGCCTCAATTAAGCGAGAGTAAAGTAAAAAATTGAACCTTGCTCCGGTTCCGATTCCACCCAGATAGATCCGCCGTGAAGTTCCACAATTTTTTGACAAATTGCTAAACCAATACCAGTCCCAGAATATTCTCTTTGAGTATGCAAGCGCTGAAAAATTTGAAAGATACGTGTTTGATGCTGTGGAGCAATCCCAATTCCATTATCTGAGACAGAAATTAACCAGTTTTCCTCCTGTTTGCAAGCGGTAATATGAACCACAGGCGTTGCATCGTGGCGATATTTAATCGCATTGCTGACTAAATTTTGAAATAGTTGTACGAGTTGAGAAATATCCCCCATTACCGCGGGTAATTCGCTGTAGGTGACAACGGCTTTAGTCTCGCGGATCGCCCCTTGCAGGTTCGCGAGTGCTTGCTCGACTGCATGATTGCAATCTGTCAGTTGAAAAGGTTTCCGACTCCTGCCAACGCGGGAATATTCGAGTAAATCGTCAATTAAAGTTTGCATTCTGGTGCAGCCCTGAACGATATTGCCGATAAACTTACTACCTTGGCTGTCGAGTTGGTCTTTGTAGCGTTTTTCTAAAAGTTGAGAGTAACTAGCAATGGTTGCTAAAGGCGCTTGCAAGTCATGAGAAGCCACATAAGCAAATTGTTCTAGTTCCGCATTTGAACGCGCCAATTCTTGGTTAGATTTTAATAGAGCCGATTCGGCGCGCTGGCGGTGGGATATCTCTTGCTGGAGTACCAAATTTTGCTCTTGCAGAGCTTTTTCAACGGCGCGACGGGTGCTGATTTCTTGTTGCAAAATTTGGTTTTTCTCCTGAAGAGTTTTTTCCACTGCTAAGCGGCTCGTAATTTCTTCTTGCAGCAGCATATTTTGTTCTTTTAGCTGCTTTTGTAAATTCCGCAGGCTGAGGTGACTTTCGATGCGGGCGAGCACTTCTTCAAACTGAAATGGCTTGCTGATATAGTCAACTGCTCCCACAGCAAATGCGTTTACTTTGTCGAACACTTCATCTTTAGCGCTGATAAAAATTACCGGGATTTCGCGAGTTTTAGGTTCTAATTTCAAGTGCTGACAAACTTCGTAGCCGTTCATTTCCGGCATCATTATATCGAGCAAAATCAAATCTGGTGGATTAGAATTGCAGGCTCTCAAAGCCATTTTTCCGTTAATTACGCAGCGGGGGGTGTACCCCCTCTGAGTCAACATCGTAGACAACAGACGCAGGTTTTCTGCTGTATCGTCTACTACTAAAATGTTTCCTAACGGCGTCCCTGGTTGGTGATTATTCATTGATTATTTCCCAGTTCCTGTTTTCTTCACAAAAGATGTTTGCAGCTATCTATTTTATTTAGGAGTTACTTACGAAAAACACCCGGCTTCTAGTAGGAATATGAGAAAAAAAACGAGAAATCAGCTCATAAACCGGGTGTTTAGCCGTTTGTACACAAGCAAGCCCTGTTATTATTCGTTTACAAACCCTCAAATCCCCAGCAGCAGAGTCAGAGCATTATTGCCCCAAGTCAATCCTTTGTCTAACACTTTAAATCCCGCGACTTTGCACATAGCTTCTAAAGCAGTAGCTGTAGGTAGCCACCAGCACGCCGCAAAATTGTTTATGTCAAAAACGGCTTTTTCAGTTATCCCTATAAGTGCGTTGTTGTTGATGTATGTCCGCCAATAAGCTGTTAAAATAGCTCGTTCGGCGTCGTCCAAAGCGGGAATAAACATTACTCCAGAAGCGGGAATTTGATAGCGTCCCAACTCATTTTCTATCACTTCTTGGGTAATAGCTGAAGTGAAAACTAAATGCTCGCGAGTTATCTGACGCAAAGCAACTAAAATCTGCAACGGATGGGGGTGATGGTACAAAACTCCTGCACAGTGAACTACATCGTAAGGCTCGCCAATGTCTGCAAGCTGAATCTGAGTGATATCTTGATTGATACAGTGATAATTAGCAATATTTAAACTTGTCATGCGATCGCTAAAATCTTGCCACCACTGGAGGGATGCCGGCATGGCATCAATCATTGTCAGAGAAACTGCACCGTATTTGCTAGCTACAGATACTTTTTCGCTGACAGTTCCCCACAAGCCGCCGACTTCTGCAAAAGTCTTGCCTTTGACTACTCTGGCAATGTAGCGATCGCGAATATCCTTAGCCTCTAACTCTAATAATAGAGTAGATTCCCCTGTTTGACGCTGTTTTTCTAAAATATCCTCTAATTTTTGGGATATTTCTGGATCTTTGGGTCTAATTTCTAATGCCATCAAGTACAACATTATGGCTTCGTTAAGCCGATCGCTCTCAGCAAACTTTTGGGCGATTTCGCAGTAAAATTCAGGAGCGTGCAGCGGCTCCATTTGGTGGTGATAGTAGCTAGTTGCTACATCTGAATCTACCGGAGTTCTTTTAGTTAGAGCCTCACCTAATTTTATGTAAATTTTCGGGAGGGACGGCTCGATTTGAAGCGCACAAAGGTAGGCAGCAACAGCATCGTTCCATGCGTGACTTCCACTCAAAGCATCGCCTAAATTGTAATAAGACCAAGAAATAGTGGGATTAAGTTCAATAGCACGTTGGTAAGCGGTAGCTGCGGCTTTCCACTGTTGGGTTTTTAACAGCGCTGCTCCTAAATTGTGGTAAGTCCAAGAGAATTCTGGATTGAGTGCGATCGCCCGCCGATAAGCGAGTGTTGCGGCTTCAAACTTTTGAAGTTTAACTAAAGTCAAAGCTAAGTTATAATGAGACCAAAATAAATCCGCATTTAGTGCGATCGCCTGTTCGTATGCAGCCTCAGCTTCCGACAATTTTTCTAGTTTAACAAGAGCATCTCCTAACTGGTGAAAAGCTGCAAAAAAATTCGGATCTAATTCAGTAGCGCGCTGGTAAGCTGCGGCGGATTCCGACCATTCTTCTAATCGATCGCAAGCTGCACCGATGCTGTAGTAAGACCAAGAATAATCCGGGTTAATTTCCACCGCCGTGCGGTAGGCGATCGCAGCTTCTTGCCATTTTTCTAACTTGAGCAGCACGCTGCCTAAGTTGTAGTATGAGAAAAAAGAATTGGGATTTAAATCAATACTTTTTCGGTAGGCTGCCTCCGCTTCGCGCCAGAGTTCCTTAGCTTGCAAAACATTGCCTAATTTGTAATGAAAATCAGAAATCTCCGGCTGGAGTTGAATAGCTTTGCGGTAGTTAACAATAGCTTCGTCCCACTGCTTTAGCTCGCTAGCAGCTTCTGCTAATTGGCAGTAAGCTTCGCAAAAGCTGGGGTTTAAATAAATCGTGCGGTGGTAACAAGTCAGCGCTTTTTCTGGCTTGTTTTGCGCCAACAAAGTATTACCTAAATCGAGATATTCTTCTGCTATCTCTATCGGTTCCACCATGAGTGCTTGATACCAACAATCTGCTGCTTCTTCAGCTTGACCGACTTGGGTAAATATCCGGCTCAAATTACGGTAAAATCCTGCAAAGTTTGGTTGCAGGGAGATGGCTTTTTGGTAACAGGCGATCGCCTCTTGCCACTGTTCCCAAGTAGCACAGAGAGTGCCTAGGTTAGCAAAAGCTTCGGCAAAATCGGGTTGCAGGGCGATCGCAACTTTATACCAATACCTTGCGTCTTCTAGTTTACCCTGAGCTTGCAGCGCCTTTCCCAAGGTCTTGCAAGTCTCTGCTGAATTGGGTTCAGATGCCAAAATTTGTTGGCAAAGTGCGATCGCCCGATCGAAGTTCCCTGTAGCCAAATAAATTTCTGCCTGCTGCTGGAAATTCACTTGCACTGTTTCTGAATTCATTTTTTATTTTCCTTTTGAGTTGTCATTCCATGTAAAATTATATGCTACACTTTGCCAAAATTCAAGTTTGTGTAAGTAGATCAACCGAACACAGAATAATGATGAAAATCCGCCAAATTAATATAAACTAGATAATCATAGGTTAACAGCGAGCTAAATAATGTCAACAGCTACTCAAACACCGCAAGTAAGCGTAATTATACCTGTATATAATGGATCTCGCTACATCGTACAAGCCGTGGAAAGCGCCCTAGGTCAAACTTTTACTAATTTGGAGATTATAGTTGTAGATGACGGTTCGACAGATAGCACGCAGCAAGTATTGCAGCCTTATTGTGACAGAATTCGCTACATATACCAGGAAAATCAAGGAGTAGCAGCAGCCAGAAATATTGCTTGCCAACTAGCGCAAGGCGAGTTTTTAGCCTTTCTCGATGCCGATGACTATTTCCTACCATCCAAGCTAGAGAAACAACTAGCTTGCTTTGACGCTAACCCCACCTTAGATATGGTGCAAACAGGTTGGGTAATCGTCGATGAAACCGGGCGAGAGATTTCTGCTGTCAAGCCTTGGCAACAAGCGTCTAAATTAAATTTAGAAAGCTTTATTCTATATAAATGCGTGCGACCCAGTGCGATGATGCTGCGCCGAAACTGGTGGGAAAAATTGGCCGGTTTCGATTCTCAGTTGCCACTAGCAGAAGATTTAGACTTTGCCTTGCGTTTAGCTTTAAAAGGGTGCAAAGCAGTTTGGTTAGAAGAAACACTTACCTGTTATCGCCAGCACAATTCTAATCTCATGTCAATCGGTTTTCGCGTAATGAAGAATATAGAAATTGTGATGAAAAAATTCTTCGCTCGACCCGATTTGCCCCAGTCAATCCGGCAGTTAAAAAACCAAGAACGCTATCAATGCTTAAAGTGGCTGGCATGGCGGATGTATCGCGACGGCCATCTAGCAGAGATGGCACAGTGTTTAGAAGAGTCATTGCAATATACACCTTTTTCGCCCACACAAACAGTCTTGAATTGGCTGGAAAGTTTTCAGATGGCTTCTGAAGAATATGGTGAAAATTTTGACGCTTATTCGCTGAGTAAGTTAGCCCAATGGCAAGAAACAATTCAGATGGTGATGACTAATCCACCCCAATCTCAACAGAGTTCTATTCCCACACCTTCAAAAGCGCAAGCCCACATTCTACTCTACAACACGGACGATCCGGGCGTGGGAGGATTAGCGCAGTACAATCATGCCATTCTCTGTAAGTTAGCCTTGTTAGGCTATCGAGTCACCTGCGTGCAAACCAAACATTCTAGCCCCTTGCTTGAGCGAGAACGAGAGTTAGGTATAGAACACTTGTGGCTGGATTTTAGCGGGCATAAAGATTTACAGCGGGTGTTAAGAAATACTCAGGATGCACGAGAGCTTTTTGCTAGCAATCAACCGGATATGATTATTTTTAGCGATGGTTGGCCATTTTCCAATTTTGCAGCTAAACAGGTAGTGATGCAAATGGGAATACCATACATGATGGTGATTGGGTTAGTTATGCCAGAACACGCCACTTTTGCCTGCGGAGATGTAGTGCCTTATGTAGAAGGAGTGCTCTACCACTGCCTGCAAGCTAGAGCCTTGATTGTTGGCGCTTACGAACATTTGAATTTATTGTGCCAACATTTCAAGTTGCCAAAAGAGCGAGGACAAGTGATTTACTTGGGGCGTTCTTCTAAATATTTTGCACATCCTAATGCTGCAGCTCGTCAACGCCTGCGGCAAGAAATAGGAATTCCTGAAGATGCGATTGTCTGTTTCACATCTGCTCGATTGGCATCGATTAAAGGGCATCAATATCAGATTGAAGCAATCAAGCAGTTGCAGCAGTCTCCTGTGTGGTCTAAACTGTATTTTGTGTGGGCAGGAACGGGTGAGGGAAGCGCTGATAATGTAGAAATAGAATTGAGGGAAACTATTAAAGAGTTAGGCGTGAGCGATCGCGTGAAGGCGATCGGACAGCGCTGGGATATACTCGATTGGCTGGATGCTAGCGACATATTCATTTTGACTTCTGTGGCAGATGCAGCGCCTTCTCTTGCAGTTATGGAAGCGATGGCTAAGGGATTGCCGATAGTTGCAACGGCTGTGGGCGGCATTCCTGAAGGGCTTGGCGATACTGGGAAATTGTTGCCCGATCCGAATACCGATCCAGAGGGAACCGCGAGGGAATTGGCGGAAACTGTAGAAGCTTGGGCGATGAATCCAGAATTGCGACATCAAATCGGTCAAGCTTGCAAGCAGCGGGCCGAGAAAGTGTTTAAAGAGGAACGGATGTTGGCAGAGTCGATGGAGGCGATCGAAAAAGCTTTACTTTGCGATGCTCGTCAAACAGATCCATTTGTTACTAAAAACAAGGTGCAGAGGTCAATGGCGAAGATAGAAAACCGGGTGTACTACAGCTCTTTAGTGTGGAATGCTTGGCAGGCTTACTGTCAAGAAGATCTACGCGGAATGCAGAATTTGCTTCAAAAATCTTTGAATTACACACCTTTTTTGACTACAGAAACGTTATTAAACTGGGTAGAATATTTTGGCAATTTTTCGTCAGCGAAAGGGCATAATTTAGATACATATTCTCTAATCAATTCAGCAGAATGGCAACAATTAGTCGAGAAGTTACAAGGTATTGAATCTGTATTTTATGGACGTTAAAATACCAGATTTACCTTTCAAAGTTGGATTGCTGTCAGCAGTATAATTGCTTCTTCCTTCTTCCTTCTTCCTTCTCCCTTCTGCCTGACCTCCCTTACATCCGTTTCAGAATCCGTTGCCGAACCCTTCCTTATCACCGATAAAATTCATGTCAATAGCAAATCCGACACCGCGAGTAAGTGTAATTATTCCAGCATATAATGGATATCGCTACATCGCGCAAGCGGTAGAAAGCGTCATCAGCCAAACGTATAAAAACTGGGAAATTATCGTCGTAGACGACGGCTCAACCGACGAAACCCGCCAAGCATTGCAGCCTTATGTTGAAAAAATTCGCTATGTTTATCAGGAAAACCAAGGAGTAGCTGCCGCCCGCAACCGAGGAATTCAGGAATGCCGAGGTGAATTAATTGCTTTTTTAGATCAAGATGATTTTTTCTTGTCCGATAAGTTGGCTGGGCAAGTTGCGTTATTTGACGCTCAGCCATCACTAGGAATTGTTAATAGTGGCTGGCGAATTGTTAAAGAGCAAGGCGAAAGTATTTGCGATATAAAACCCTGGGAATACTTTCCTCAGCTCGACTTAAAAACCTGGATTGTTTATATGCCCCTACTTCCCAGCGCCATGATGTTTTCGCGGGCGTGGCTGGAACGAGTCGGTGGCTTTGATTCTCAGTATGATTCAGTAGATGATGCCGACTTAATTGTGCGTTTATCACTATCTGGGTGCGAAGCTGTTTGGTTGCCTCAAGTGACAGTATGCTACCGCCAGCACGGGCAAAATGTGTCCATCCAGAGAGCGATAAAACAGGCAAACCTTTGTATTAAATTAAAGCAAAATTTCTTCAGTAGAGCCGACTTACCAGAGGACATCCGCCAATTAGAAAAGCTGGCTTTTTATGAGGCTATGACATGGATGGCGTGGCAACTTTACTACAGCGGCTATCCGGCAGAAATGACTGAGTATTTGCAAAATTCTTTGGATTATACCCCGTACTCCCTGATAGCAACTATAGCAGATTGGGTAAAGCGCATCACCGGAATTGCTAAGACCTACGGCTGCAAAATCGATGCCATTGCTCTCGGAGAATTACCAGAATGGAAACAGTTAATAGCTAGTGTCATCACTCCCAAAAAAGTACGCGTGAGTGTCATTATCCCGACTTATAACTGCGAGCGCTACATTCTCAAAGCCGTAGAGAGCGTTCTCAGTCAGAGTTATGAAAACTGGGAAATTATCGTCGTAGATGACGGCTCAACTGACAACACTCGCCAATTTTTAGCACCTTACCTCGATTTAATTCAATACATCTATCAAGATAACCAAGGAGCAGCAATTGCTCGAAATCATGCTTGTAAGTTAGCACAAGGGGAATTTTTAGCTTTTCTAGATGCTGACGACTTCTTCTTGCCAGAAAAACTAGAAAAACAAGTAGCTTGCTTTGACGCTGACCCCACATTAGATATGGTGCAAACAGGTTGGGTTATCGTTGGAAAAAACGACGACGGCATCTATGGAGTCACGCCTTGGGAAGAAGAACCAAAATTAGATTTAGAAGCCTTTGTTTTCTACAAATCAGTGCGCCCCAGCGCCATGATGCTGCGGCGAGAGTGGTGGGAACGCTTGGGGGGTTTCGATCATCGCTTGCCGCCAACCGAAGATTTAGATTTTGTGCTACGTTTAGGTTTAAAAGGCTGCAAGTCAGTTTGGTTAAAAGAGATATTAACCTGCTATCGTCAGCATGACGACAATCTGATGTCCAACGGCTCCAAATTAATGAAAAATATGGAAATTTTGATGGATAATTTTTTCGCACGGCCAGATTTACCTCAGCACATTCACGACTTAAAGCCCGCGGAACGTTACAAGTCTTTCGTATGGATAGCATCACGGATGTACTGCAACGGATATTTGCCAGAAATGGTCGAAAGTCTGGAAAAATCTTTGTATTACACTCGTTTGACAGGCACTGAAACTGTTTTTAATTGGCTGGAAACTTTTAAGGGGGTTTCGGAACAGTACGGCTACAACTTTGATGCCTATGCCTTAACCAATTTACAGGAATGGCAAGACATAGTGGCGATCGCAGCTAACAATTCTTATCAGTTTAAACCCGATCCCAGTTCAACTTCTCGGCAGCCAAGACAGCACGTACTCCTGTACACAGAAGACTCAGGAGTCGGCGGATTGGCTCAGTTCAACCACTCGCTGATGTGTAAATTAGCGGCGGATGGCTACCGAGTAACCAGCGTTCAAAGTCAAGCTTCTAATCCTTTAATTACCGAACAAAAACAGCTAGGTATCGAACATATTTGGCTAGAGTTCGACACGATGAAAGAGTTTTTGCGAATAGCTTACAATTTGGATGATGCTCAAAAGATTTACGCCCAAGCTAGACCGGATTTAATTATATTTAGTGACGGCTGGCCGATGGCTAACTTTGCAGCTAAACAAGTTGCGATCGAGCAAAATATACCGTACATCATCAGTCTGGGTTATATCAATCGCAATTATGAAACCTTCGATCGCGGCGATCAAATCCCCTATTTCGATGCAGTTGCCTACCAGTACATTGTAGCCAAAGCAGCAGTAGCAGTTTCCCACGAGAATTTAAACTTGTTCCAAAGTCTATTTAAAGCGCGTCTAGAACGGGGAAAAGTAATCTATTATGGCAGACCAAATAGTTATTTTGAGTCACCGAATCTTTCCACTCGCCAACGCCTGCGTCAAGAACAAGGAATCCCTGAAAATGCTGTCGTTTGTTTTACGGCGGCGAGATTGACTCCAATTAAAGGATATCAGTATCAATTGCAGGCGATCGCCCAATTGAAAAATCGTCCAATTTGGCCCCAAATTTACTTTGTGTGGGCCGGGCCGGGGTCTACTACTCACGACAATCTGGAACCTGAACTAAGAGCAACTGTGAGCAAATTGGGAGTAGAAGAACAGGTTAAATTCTTAGGACAGCGCTGGGATATTGCCGATTGGCTCGACGCCAGCGACATCTTTATTTTATCTTCCCAAGCAGAAGGAATGCCGCTAGCAATTATGGAAGCAATGGCGAAAGGATTGCCCGTAATTGCCACAGCAGTCAGCGGGATTCCTGAAGAATTGGGAGATACGGGAAAGTTGCTCCCCGATCCTACAATCGACCCAGAAGGAACAGTAAAAGAGTTGGTAGAAACTGTGGAAATATGGGCGGAAAATCCCGAATCGCGCAGACTTGCAGGACAAGCGTGCAAAGCGCGAGCCCAAGAACTATTCAAAGAAGAACGGATGCTTCGGGAATATGGAGAAATAATTGAACAGGCATTTGTAAGCGACGATGAGAGCGACAGTTTCTCTATTAGTCCGAAACTCAAAAAGCAGGTACAGCAAGTGGATAGCTTGCTGAAATACTATTATTTAGTGTGGAAAGCTTGGGAGGCTTACGATCGGGGAGATATGTCCGAGATGGCTAGTAAGTTGCAATCGGCTTGGGCCTGCACGCCTTATTTTACCACAGAAACTATCTTTGATTGGGTGAAAAATTTTGGTATTTTTGCTGTGGAAAAAGGAGTTAATTTCGATACCAACGAGCTAATCAACTCCCGGTCGTGGCAAGAAGTGATAGAATCAATACAGGGTTTTGAAGTGTTGTCATCCGTTCGTTAAAACTGAGCTATTGCAGTATTCTTAGGAACGGGCTCTCCGGCCCATTCCACAAAACATCAACCAAAGAAAAGATATGCAATTTACATTCAAGTTCCCACGGATTAATAAACTGCTGCCAATTTGTTTAGCTATTGTCACTGTTTTGTTAATAGCCTATTTGGGACAGCCAAGAGCGATCGCCCAACTGCGATCGAACGTCACAGTAGATTTTGGACAGCCAGCCACCGGTACAATTTCCATGAGCGGCATCCTGCACGGAATTGACACCGCAAAACCGCCGGATAGCTCGATCAAACCCTTGCAGCCCAAACTTTGGCGGGCGGGGAGACTCGATATTTACGATCGAGTAATCGCCAGCGGAGCCGAGTTTCAGTTAGTAGTCAGCGACTTGTGGGGCTACGGTAGCAATCCCAATGGCTGGCCCTATCAAAACTACCCCGCGTGGGAAGCATTCGTGCGGCAATTAGCCCAGCAAAATAAAGGCAAAAAAATTATTTGGGATGTATGGAATGAGCCAGATTGGAAAGATCCATTTTGGAACGGAAGCAGAGAACAATTCTTTGAAACTTACAAAAGAGCTTACAAAATTTTGCGGGAAGAATTGGGGCCGTCAGCAATGATTGGCGGGCCCAGCCTCGGCCGCTACAGCAAAGAATATCTCGCCGCTTTTTTGGATTACTGCAAGGCTAACAAACTTGAAGTTAATTTCCTCTCGTGGCACGAACTTAACGACACGATGATCTTATTTGTTGACGATCACGTAATTGAGGCTAAACGCAATTTTCAGCAAAGTCCCTCTTACAAGGAACTGAAATTGCAAAAAATTTACGTCAACGAAATTGTCGGCAACTTAGCGCAGTACCAGCCGGGGGAAATCTTAGGTTATTTGTATAACTTAGAGTATGCAAAAGCTGACGGTGCTTGCAGAGCTTGTTGGGATACTAAAGGGCCAAATAAAGTTAGCAATTGCTTTAACAATACGCTGAGTGGGATGGTCACGCCTAATACTTTTGAGCCAAGAGCAGCTTGGTGGGCTTACAAAGCTTATGCTGACGGAGTTAATTCGCGGGTGCGGAGTTGGTCAAATAACAATCGCCTTGTCGCTTTAGCCAGCAAGTCCAATCCTGAAGGTAAAGCACAGATACTTTTAGGTTATTTCGACCCCAATTTTTCCTCAGCAACAACGGTAACATTAACCATCGGCAATTTGGAGCAGCTAGGTATTCAAAGAGGTCAGAAAATCACTCTAAAATTAGAAAAGATTCCCAACAATCAAGAAGGAGCCGTGCCACAGCTTGTCACAGTTAAAGAAGAAAGTTTTTCGGTTGGTAGCGGCAGCTTGGCTTATGTTATCCCTAATTTCAACGTCCACGAAGGCTACTTATTGACGGTTAGCAAGTGAGCTAGCAATCCTATTAGATTGTGAACAAATTGTAGGGACACGGCACTGCCTTTCGTCGTGTCAACTTAACGTTAAACCGATAGTCCGACAGGGGTTGAAACCCCTGCCTCAAAGCTGAAGTCCTCTAAAAGAGGACTAATGAATTATTCAGTCCTCTTTTAGAGGACTTTGACTATTAGACAGGGAATTCATTCCCTGGCGGACTGGCGGGTAGGCGCGAGGACTAGCGGACGAAAAGCTTAATTTGACACGCATTGGGCACTGCCGTGTCCTTACAAATATATAGACAAATTGTGGGACAGGGCACTGCCGCGTCCTTACAAATATATAAAGTTTAGCTAGGATTATTCAAAGATTTTTGCACCGATTGCAACCATTCTCTGACTGTTTGATTTTCGGATTGTGGATCGTAGTTACACCCTAATTCATCGAGGATAAATGCTTCTAAATCGGCGGGGGCGATCGGCATTTCGAGCAGTTTGCTGAGCTCTTGCGATGCAGCTTCAACACTTGCGGGCGGTTCGCTGCTGCGGTAGTTGTTCACTACATCGCTGGGAGTGTCAGCTTCTAACGGCCAGTCTTGGTGAAAGTAGGAACTGAAAAATTGGGTTAAATGAGGAAATTGATTTATCATTGGGGATAGGCTGTGAGAATAAAGTATCCGGGAGGTAATTTGGCGCTGCGCTGGAGGACGATTCTCAGGCGAGATGTTGAAGTTGCTTTGGATGCGCGGCGACGCAGAGTAATGCCAATTATTCTGTTGGCATTGTAGTCGATCATATAACGATTACCTCGACTTTTCACCCAGGAGTCGATCGCACTTTGATTTCTGTTCATTGCTTCTGCAATAGCCGCTTCGGCGACGGAACGATCGATAAAAGAAGATGCAGCAGAAATTCTCGTTTCGCTTGCGAGTCGCTGTGCTAGTTGTGCTTCTGTTTTACCAACGTGTCTCTCTAAAGTGTGTCCTCCTGCTGATTCGTGAAATTCTAATCCCCCGCCCGGTATGTTGGGTACAAAAGCTATGGTGGTTTGTGGTATCGTTGAGCCTTCCGGTGCAACAACCGTGGCGTAAACACCAGGTATAGCCGATTGGAATAATATAATTATGGAGGCGATCGCACAGAGGATACCTAAAAACTTTTTTAGTCGATCGAGTTGATTTTTCATTTCTGTTGAATCTCTTTCTTATATTTAGTATAGGTATTTGCTGCTCTTTTGTCTATTTCTTAATCGACTCTTAGTAACTTAGAAATTGCGCTGTATTCAAATATACTGTCCGCAGTACCCACCTTACTGTTAGTTAGAAATTGCGCGCAGCATTCAAATACACGGTGCGGTCGCGCGCGCCCTGCAATTATTTATAATAGTTCGTGATTTCTGTGGTTTACAAAGCTTCACTCAGTATGACAAAAAGTTAATAATTATTTGACTCAATCACTGATGATTGATGATAAATTAATTTATCATCTTTAAAAAATTGAAAAAATGCAAGTAGTTATCCTAGCCGGCGGTCTCGGTACTCGTCTCAGAGAAGAAACAGAATTTCGTCCCAAACCCTTAGTTGAGGTAGGGGGGCATCCAATTATTTGGCACATCATGAAAATCTATGCACACTACGGTTTCCAAAACTTTATTGTGTGCTTGGGCTATCGCGGCAACATGATTAAAGAATATTTCCTCAATTATGAAGCCATGAACAATGACTTTACTATCTGTCTGGGACGCCAACATACCATCACTTATCACGAGGAACATCTGGAACAAGATTTTCAGGTGACACTAGCTGAAACTGGCGCGGCAAGCATGACAGGAGGCCGGGTAAAACGGATCGAAAAATATATCGATCGCGAGAATTTCATGGTGACATACGGCGACGGAGTAGCTGATGTCAATATTGAGGCTTTAGTCGATTTCCACAAATCTCATGGTAAGCTGGCAACTGTCACCACATTTCGTCCGATTTCTCGCTTTGGAATTTTGGATGTAGACAGCGATAGCCGCGTAGTACAATTTACTGAGAAACCTCAAATCGACGGCTGGATTAGTGTTGGATATATGATATTTAACCGCCGGGTATTTGAGTATTTGGGGGGAGATGATTGTATTTTAGAACAGGATCCGATGCAGCGTTTAGCTGCAGACGGACAGTTGATGGCTTACCGTCATGATGGCTTCTTCTTTGCGATGGATACTTATCGAGAATACAAGTATTTAAACGAACTTTGGGATGAAGGCAAGGCTCCTTGGAAAGTGTGGAAATAAATTAGTTTTGGGTATTATCAGTAAGCCTTTTATGAACGGGAAAGATGCCCGTCCCACAAAAAATTTACTGTTTGTGGAACAGGCATCTTGCCTGTTATTGAGAAGGGTACACAATGTGAGGAAATAAGTAGCGACACGGCACTGCCATCCCTACCTCTGCTATAAAATAATTATAAAAAATGAATTTTCAAGATATTCTCAACAGCACAGAAAGTTACCTGCAAAAGTGCGTTTCACCCCACGCGGAAATTATCGACAGCGACTCGGAAGCGCTAAAAACGGCAGTGGCGGAATTGGAAGATCGATCGCTCTTAGCGTTGCGAATTCCCCAAAAATGGGGCGGCGCTGAAATTGCACCGGAGATTTTTTACCAATATCAAGAATTGACGGCTCGATATTCCGGCGCTTTGTCTTTCCTGCAAACTCAGCACCACAGCGCCACTGCGATGCTTGCCAACAGCGACAATGAAATGCTAAAAAGCAGATACTTGCCCGCGATCGCCCAAAAAGAGTTACGCTTGGGTATTGGGTTTTCGCATTTAAGGCGATCGGGCAATCCGGCTGTCACCGCAACTCCCACAAAAGCGGGCTATTTACTGTCAGGAAAAGTTCCTTGGGTAACAGGTTTTCGCTTGTTTCAAAAGTTTATTGTAGCGGCGGTACTTCCTGACGAACGCGCTGTTTTCGGTTTAGTGCCTTTTGCCAATATTGAAGGCGAATATGGTAAAATAGCTTGTAGCGAAATCATGCAATTAATCGCCATGAACTCGACTAATACTGTGACAGCCACTCTCGATAATTGGTTGCTGCATGAATCGGAAATAATTTCAATTAAACCTGTCGGCTGGATTTCGGAAAACGACAGCAAAAATATACTGAATTTTGTTCCGGCTACTTTTGGCTGTATTCGAGCAGGATTGGATGTAATTGCAGCCGCCGGGGCTGCTAAGAATTCACCTTTTATAACGGCGGCTTGCCAAAAACTAGAGCAAAAGCTCGATCGGCTAAAAGAGAATTTCCAACAATCTCAACATAGCTCGAAAGCAGAACAATTAGCGCTGCGAGCTCAAGCCATTGATTTAGCGGTGCGTTGCGGGCACGCTGCGGTTGCAGTTTCTAGCGGTGGTGCTAACGGTGCGGTACACCCGGCGGGGAGAGTTTATCGAGAAGCTTTGGTGTATACTGTTTCCGGGCAAACCAAGGATGTGATGCAAGCAACGCTCGATCGACTAAGCGAATTTTAGATTTTAGATTTTAGATTTTAGATTTAGAGCGCAGAAAATAAAAAAATCAACTGTGTTTAATAAATAATATATCTATTTTACCTGATGACAAACAACTTCAACTCACATAACTTAAAAACGATCGCCTATAGCACAATTGTAGACTTAACCCATGCAATTCACCCAAATATTCCCATTTGGCCAGGAGATCCAGCGACAGAAATTGCCCCAGTATCTCAAATAGAAACAGACGGGTATTTCCTGCGAAAATTCTCAATGGGAGAACACAGCGGCACTCACATCAACGCACCCAACAGCTTTTATGGAGGAGGCGCCAGCATTGATAGTTATTCCCCGCAGTCGCTAGTTTCCCCCGCAATTACGATCGACATCCGCGAGCAAAGTCTTGCCAATCCCGACTACACTTTAACAATTGATGATATATTGACTTGGGAACGGCAGCACAAACTTATAGAACCGGGAAATCTAGTTTTATTGTATACTGGCTGGCAAGAAAAATGGGATGACGAGCGAGCATTTTTTAACCGAGACGAGCGCGGAATTTGCCACTTTCCCGGATTTGGCAAAGCAGCCACTCAATTTTTGCTAGATGAACGCTCGATCGCCGGAGTTGGAACCGACACTCACGGAGTAGATACCGGGCGAGATGAAAGTTTTGCGGTTAACAAATTGGTATTGGAAAAACAACGAATAGTGCTGGAAAATCTAGCAAATCTCGACTTGTTACCTGCGGCTGAAATCACTTTAGTTATCGGAATATTGCGCCTTTTGGGAGGTTCCGGTTCGCCCGTGTCGGTGTTAGCTTTTGTTGCTTGAGGCGGTAAAACTTACATCTTGCACCATGCTCAAGAACGGGCAAGATGCCCGTTCCACAAAGAGTGTATTTTATTGTGGAACAGGCATCTTGCCTGTTCCTAAACGGAAAGCCCGATGCCCTTTCCACAAAAAGTGATTTTTATTGTGGAACAGGCATCTTGCCCAGGGTAAACGCATCTAAATTAAGTTGACAGAAAATCATATTTGTGCATGAGTTATTTTCTGAGAAAACCATTCTTAAAACTCTTAAATCTGATGCAATTAACCCAGTTAAAATCGAGCTTTAAGAACTTCTGAATTCTCAAAGCTGAATCAATTTAGATCGGGAATCCGTTTTAGTTTTCGAGCGTTAGCTGGCAGAGTCTAAAATTTGAACTAAATAATTATTATCCATTCCCGCCAAATACCGCTTCATTTTTAAACTTCCTTTAAATCCTTTTTCCTGTTTCAGTAAATTGACAGCTAAACGACGTAGAAGAGCAAAATTTTCAGGAGAATTATCTTTACGAATACGACTTTTGTCTTCAGAAAAAGTAACATCCAATGTCCAATGTAAGCTATTTTCAATACCCCAATGACTGCGAATTGCTTGAGAAATCTTCTCGGCATTACTGGCTAAACTACTCAAATAAAAGCGAACTTCTGTGGTTGTTTTATTCCACAAACGTCTTTCACTTACGATCATCACAACCGTTTTTAATCCAGCCCATAATGATTGATTATGAAGAGATGGAAGCTCTGAGACTGCCACCGTCCAAATTTGTCTTTTTTCAACTCGATGATGCCCGGCTTCTATTTGTTGATAATAGCTATACTCTCTGCCAGCAAACTCTTCTTTTCGAGCTAATTCAAACCAGTTTTTTACGTCTGTATGAAGAAGTTTTTGATTTCCCTTTAGCGCTAAAAGATAATCTCCTTTCTTCTTAATTATGAGCGCTGCTATTTCTTTCTGACATCCCAGAGCATCGATGGTTATTATGCTTTTTTCAATTTCTAGCAGCTCTAACAAAGCCGGAATCGCTGTCACTTCGTTGGATTTCTTATTGACTTTTTTTTGGCCTAAAACTAATTGATGGGACGACGACCATGCACTGACTATATGTAAAGGTTTTTGGCTGTGATTCCGGTCATAAGATTGTTTCATTGTTTTGCCATCAATGGCTATGACTTCTAGCTCCAATTTTTTTGTAATTGAATTTACCCAACTCAAAAAACACTCTTGAAACTGCTTCGTTTCAATTCGAGCAAATACTCGACTAAATGTATCATGAGAAGGAATTCCATTCGGCAGTTCTAGAAAACCTTTTAGCCATTCATATTTAGCTTTTCCATAGAGTTCTATTGCTACCCATCCATCCGCACCGCTGATGACAGCTAGAATGGCAATGGCTACAATATCTATTAGTAAATGCTCTTTACTTCTTTCTATTCTTGGATCGGTCAAGGTCTCAAAATGGTTTAAAAAACTAACGTTCAATAAGTCTGTCGGATTCGATACACCTATTGTTTTTTGTTGGGAAGTTAAAGTCGAAGTAAACCCTTTCGCCATCGATCGCACCTATGAATTACGCACTTGATTTAGCTAAATACTTCATCTTATCATGTTTTAGGTTGAAATTAAGATGCGTTTACCCTGGCATCTTGCCTGTTCCTAAACAGGTAATTGAAAATGGTGCAATATCTCAGGTAAAATTAGATTGAGAGAAGTCGAGTAAAAACAATTAAATTAATGACAGAACTGCCCAAGGATCTCAACGAGGCGATCGCCCAATCCCGCATTGCCACCGCCGCTGCCCTCTCGGACGGCAAAACTCTACTGCAAGTCGAATTAGTATTTCCAGAAATCGCCCTGCAAGCACAGTCTATCACCCTACAATTTCTCCCAGAATTTGAGGAAATATACCCCGGAGTAAAAGTCTTTTTTCCCGACACCGGTGCTGCTGCCCTCGCGCGCCGCGACTGGGGAGAAACACCGTTTAAAGTCACTGATTTGGGTAGTAGTCGCACCCCTGTTGAAGATAAAATATCACCGGAAGATCAACTTTTCATTTTGATCAATCCAGCAGCCGTAGAAGTTGCCCAAGTCGAAAAAATTTATATAGCTGCGGCCGGTCGCCCCGTAATTCTACTCAACCCGCGTCTGGAAGATGTTGCCACCATAGGTATAGGCTATGCGGGCCGCCAATTGCGCGATCGATTCCTCAGCAAAATTGAATCCTGCTACTATATCAGACCCCTAGACACTGCTGCTTTATTCCGCTGCTACCCCCAATCGTGGCAAGTCTGGCTGGAAACAAACGACGAATACAAACTAATTTCTGAAACCGCCCAAAAACCTGTCGGAGACGATTTAGAGCGGATTTTAGCCGGTTCTCTCCCAAGCGCCGATCCTGATTCCACCGCACCTGCCAAACCCTTAAAAAAGAAAGGTTTTTTGGCAGAACTCCAGACATTCCTCAAAGCTTTGACTCAGTGACAATCGTTAAGGCTCGATCGTATTTTACGGTGTGTCAGCTAGGATTATTTTCGACTTAATCCGTCGGCTAATCGCTGATGCACCCTAAAGCGTGAAATAACTCAAAGCTTTGCCTCAGTAACAGCAGTTGCAGAAGCAGAATTAGCAGCTTGCCTGTGTTTCTACCAGTAGCTAAGCAAACAGATACTGGTGAGCTTTACAGAATCTTTATAAAAAGCACTATAATGGGTGACACCCCTCCACCGTAAAAGAGGGGAGGCAAATAACAGCAAAATCAGATGCTATAAGCTAGAGATGGGGCTTTTGAGTCAGGGAAGCGGATAAACACAATGGAGCATCGGCGCATTGTTATCGGGGACGTACACGGGCATTACGACGGGTTAATGACCCTGCTAGAGGCACTTGCCCCCGGCTTGGACGATCGCGTCTATTTTTTGGGAGACTTAATCGATCGTGGCCCCAAAAGCGCTCAGGTATTAGATTTTGTGCAGCAAAGCCCCTACCACACTCTGTTGGGCAACCACGAACAACTGATGCTGGAGGCTTTGTCGGGAACGCCGATGGATATGCGAGCGTGGCAATCTTGGCTATACAGTGGTGGCGATGCGACAGTAGCGAGCTACAGAGATACAGGGATGATGCCGTATAAACACTTAGAGTGGCTGCGATCGCTCCCCACGCACCTGGACTTAGGGGACATCTGGCTGGTTCACGCCGGCGTTGACCCCCATCTGTCGATCGATGAACAATCGATCGAACAACTGTGTTGGATTCGCAGGGAATTTCACACCATGTCGAAACCCTATTTTCCCAATAAATTAATTATCACCGGTCACACGATCACCTTTACCTTTCATGGCGTCAGACCGGGCGAATTAGTCAGGGGCGAAGGGTGGTTGGATATTGACACGGGTGCTTATCATCCCAAAAGCGGCTGGCTGACAGGATTTGACCTCAGCTACCGCAGAGTTTATCAAGTAAATGTATTTAACAATCAAGTCCGAATTTTGCCCTTTGACGAAGTTGTCCGGCAATTGAAGCCGCAGCCGATTCCACCCCCCCAAGCTGCGATCGATTCTATTGTTCAACAGCAGTGTTAAATCAATTTGTAGTTTTAGGGTATGTCAGTTTAAGTTCGATCAATTAAATCGAAATTAACCTGCTTCTGACGTACCCTAGTAATATGATGTCCGGTGGAGGAACCGCGATTTTTGTAGGGGCGGGTTCACCAACAATACGTGCCAATAATTGACAATCTCAAAAACCCGCCCCGACCGGGCTATTATGGTTAATCCATGGGACATGATATAACTGGATTTATTTTTTAACGAACCGCGAAGGCGCGAAGAGCGCGAAGTAAGAAAAGAGAAGAAAAGAGAAGAGAAAACAATAGAGCCCCTGACAGATTTAGAATTACTACGAACCTAAAAGCCTGCGGATTTCTAGCCTGTAATCCTCATTATTCAAACCTTCACCGCTAGCAAGATCCGGATCTATAGCCTGTGAAATAGCAGCAATACGATCGCCAGTTGCCGGGTGAGTGCTCAAAATGCTAGGAGGAGAAGGCTTGTTGAGCAACTTTTTCATAAAATCAACCATCCCAGATTGAGCGTAGCCCGCTCGCCCCATAGTTTGCAATCCCAACTGATCGGCTTCATACTCAGCTTGGCGACTGTGGGGACGGCGCAAAGCCAATTCCACCCCAATCTGAACCGCCTGAGATCGATCGAGCCCAGTGGCGGAAGCTACGCCTGAAGCGATGGCCATTTGACGCATTTGTTGAATCGCGTGGCGAGCATTAATGTGAGCGATTTCGTGGGCGATCACACTTGCCAATTCTGCCTCATTGTCCGCCGCTGTCATCAAGCCTTTATTCACATAAACAAAACCGCCCATAGTTGCAAAAGCATTAATCGCGTCGTCGTCAATCACTTGAAAAGTATAAGGAATATTGGGGCGAGTGCTTTCTTGAGCGAGTCGTTGACCGATACGGTTAATATATTCTGTAGTGTCCCGATCGCGGTCAATCTTAAACTGGCTCCTGGTTAACTGCTGATTAATTTGTCGGCCAATAGTCACCTCTTGGCGATCGGACATATTCGACAATTGAATAACTTGAATGCCCCGAAAAATTAGTTCAGGCAAAGAAAATGCTTGAGTCGGTTCCGGGGAAACCACCCAGATACCTGCAGCCACCATCAGGGACAGAAACAGATAAATCCCCCGGCCACAAGTACGCCGGCAAGTCAACCAAAAATTTTTTAACATGAGTGATACGTGCCAGAAGTTAGATAAAATTGTAGGAAAAACTCGAAAAGTCACTAAATAGGCAGACGTAATTTGAGGCTGCTTAGTTGCTATTCTAGCTTTTTGTCAATTTTTAACGGCGCCACCAGCTTCTGGGCGATCGACCTGTCGGCCAACCAACCGCCGTCAACTGCCTTATGCTTTAACTCCTCGCTCCTGTTGTCCCCCGCTATAACTGTACCCAGTGCGAGCGGCGGGATGAAAGGCAGGGAGATTATAGGTACGGAAATCTCCAAATCTTTATCGATGTCGCTGTTTTACTGGAATGTGTATAATACAGTAAGGAGGTCATGAGATGCTGCATACTGCCATCAAGGTTCGACTTTATCCCACATTAGAGCAACAAGCCATACTGTCTGGGCACTTTGGCTGTGCCAGATGGTGGTGGAACTATGGTCTAAATAAGTCAATTGAGACTTACAAAGAAACGGGTAAAAGCCTTGGTCAGTCAGCACTCAATGCCTTTTTACCAAAACTCAAGAAAGCCGAAGAAACACT
>NZ_JAUBUC010000201.1:0-2030 GCF_036705285.1 Microcoleus sp. B4-C1
TCAACAACCGAAACAAAACAAGGCACATCAATAGCAGCAGCCTTCGTCACAAACACCATCTCCCAAATGTGGGCAGCCAACCCATCACTGAACCGCCAACAAATCAAAAACATCCTCCTAAAAACAGCCAGCGACATCGACGTACCAGGATGGGACGAAAGAACAGGATACGGAATCTTAAATCCCCAATTAGCAATTGCTACCGCCACAGAAACAATCCCCGCAATACCAGTATTAGCAGCCACCAAACAATTGACAAAATCGCTGATTGATGCCGATGCAAATGTCAGTAACTCTCCGAATAGTACAGCCAAACCCTCAGAAAGACCGACCGCAACCAACGCCCCAGGCACACCAAAAACTACCAGCACCTCAACCGGAGACTACAACTCTGGCACCAGCTCTTATACCACAGAATTAGCGCCATATACAACTACCTCTACCAGTAGTTCCAACGGCACAACCATCACCAACTCTCAAACCAATAGCAACTTCTCAAACACCGAATCAAGCTGGGATCAAAACGCCGTCAACACCAACAGCAAGAGCAACTCTTTTAACGAATCAACCAGCGATTCCAGCACAAATGCGGCTACCTACACCAGCAAAAACTTTTCCCAAAACTCAGTCGAAAACACAAATCAATCGCAGCAAAACTACAGCCGAGTTAAATACGAAGGCACTCGCAACGACCAAAGCTCATATCTTCAAAAATCCCGCTCTTCTAGCAATTATACCAGTCCCGAACAAACTACAAACACCACTGCCGACAGTTACCGAAACAGTTTTTCCCAATCAGACAGTCAATACGGAACCGACTATGCAATTAATAACGGCAACCGCCAAGACGATTGGGGGTCAAAATCAACTTCAACCACTCACTATACTAGCAGCACCGGAAGTTCTCTCAACAACAGTTTAACTCAAATTCAAGGCAAAGCCGATTGGACGAATAGCAGCAATGGTAATAGTTCCATCAACACTCACAGCGGGGAAGAAAGCCAAGTAAATAGCTCGAACTATGAGAGTAGCAGTAGCAGCGGTTTTTACAAAAATGGCAACAGCAGCGACAACTATTCAGTAATCAATTCAACTTGGGACAACACTACAACTGATGGCAAAACAGTCGGCAGCAACAGCCGCGATACTTATTCAGAAGCCAATAGTAATTATCACAGCAGTTACGATGACGGCCAGTCAAAAAATACCAGCAATCAATCCACTTACACGGTCAATCAATCTCAAGAAACCAACAGCAGCAACGGCCCCTCATACTGGCACAACAACCGCAATAACAATTATTCTGTCAGTCAAGGGAATGACACGCAAAATTACAAAAACGGGCCGTCAACTAGCAGCCACAATCGGGATACTTATTCTCTCAGTAAGTCGAACTCTTCCAGCAGCAACAGTGAGGGCAAAGTCAGTTCTAAAAACTCACAAGAAAACTACTCCGAAAATCATGCTCAGTGGGAGAGCGAGTATAATGCTGATACTTATACTACTCAAAGTAACAGTGACGAATCCACAATAACAGCTACCAAAAGTAACAGCAGCACCTCGGGCAGTAATTCCACCTCATCTAACAGTAGCGACACCTCCCGTACTTGGAATTCACAGACAGTTACAACTTATAAAGATGGCCAAAGAACAGAAAATGGCAGTTCGAGTTACGAGAAATGGTCGAGCGAAAGCACTTACGATAGTAACGGCGTAGCTAGTTCGGTGTCCAAGTATTCTAGCTGGAGTGAGAGTTACAGCAAATCTTATTTTAAGGGAGGTTACAGTTGGACGGAAACTGTGAGCGGTTACGACTCAGAATCGGTGACGAAAGGGGGTGTCTATACGAGTAATGGCAGCAGTTGGAGTTGGACTCGCAGCGGGACAGTATGGGATGATGGTCGGAATAATTGGAGTGAAAGTTGGTCGAAGTCTAGTTGGAAGGATGGGGAGTATTTGCCGGGTGAATATGAGGTGACGGGGGGGTCATTTCACCCGGAAGGAACTGGGACGCAGATGAATAATTTGCC
>NZ_JAUBUC010000106.1:0-8701 GCF_036705285.1 Microcoleus sp. B4-C1
TACAATATTCTCAGAAAAGCAATCCCAAATGCGTTCAGCGATGGGATAGGGAGCTGCGTAGTTCAGCCAAGGCGGGTTAATCCGCTTAAAGTAAAAGTGAAGGGGGAGGGACTTCAAGCCTCCCATGCCTATAAATGACTATACTTTTACCAGCTATTTAGACAAGTGGAAAATTATGATCCCAATCAATGAAGCTCAACAGCAGTTACAGCAGTCGATCGATTCGGTGAGTGAGTCGCATCAACCGATCGCGATCGCAGGACAGACTAGCAATACAGTATTATTATCTGAATCAGACTCGGCATCTGTTCAGGAAACACTGTATCTTCTATCAGTGCCAGGGATGCGGGAATCAATTCGGGAAGGAATGGCAACGCCGATCGCACTTCTCGATCGCCATTTAGACTGGTAACTTAGCCCACAATACGTGCCATAATCAGCCATATTATCTGGTACGCGATCGCCTGAACCTATGGATGCGCTAATCGGCAAAACTTTACAGGGTGGAAAGTACACCCTCGAACAAGAATTGGGCCGCGGCGGCTTTGGAATAACTTTCAGGGCAAATCACCGCTATTTAGGACAGCCTGTAGTCATAAAAACCCTCAACGAATCTCTGCGGCAGCAACCCAATTTTGCTGAGTTCGATCGCAAGTTTCAAGACGAAGCGAGGCGGTTGGCTTCCTGCGTCCATCCGAATATTGTCCGCGTCAGCGATTTCTTTGTGGAAGACGGGCAGCCTTACATGGTGATGGACTACATAGCCGGTCAGAATTTGGGCGATGTAGTCGGTTCAAATAATCCGCTGCCAGAAAATCTTGCAATTCTCTACATAACTCAAATTGGCGCTGCTTTAAAAGTTGTTCATCAAAAGGGTTTGCTGCACCGAGATGTCAAGCCGCAAAACATTCTTTTGCGCCAAGGTACTCAGGAAGTCGTGCTGATTGACTTTGGCATTGCCCGCGAGTTTACTCCTGGTGCAACCCAAAGTCACACTAATATGGTGTCCGACGGCTACGCGCCCCCTGAACAGTATTTTGCCCAAGGAAAATATACGCCCGCAACAGATGTTTACGGTATGGCGGCGACGCTTTACACTTTATTGACAGCACAGGTGCCGGTGGCTGCAATTTTACGCACCAGCCAGCCGATGCCTTCACCCCGCGACTTGCAGCCTCAGCTAAGTGCCGCTGTCAGTTCTGGGGTGATGCGGGGGATGACGGTAGAAGCTCAAAATCGCCCTGCTAGCGTGGATGAGTGGCTGTCGCTGCTGCATGGGCAGCCTCATGGTGCAGCGTCGCCGAGCACCGGGCCGACGGTGGCGGTGATGCCGGGACACGGGCCTCAGTCGCCTGTGGGTTCGAGAACAGCGCCTGCTGTGGTGTCTTCTGGGCAAGGCAGCCGCAAGGTTTGGTGGATTTTGGGGTTCGTGGCGATCGCACTTATTGTTGCAGGTTTGGTCGGGATTGCTAGGGTTTTCCTCAACCGGCCGTCTTCGGAACCCGCACCGGTGGCCCAGGACGATCGCACTTCGGCCCCTGCTGATCCAGACGCGCGCTCAAACCCCGCACCAATTCCCGCGCCGACACCAACGCCACCACCAACTCCCAGAGAAACTCCGCAGGCTGCTGAAACTCCGCCTGCTGCTGAGACTCCAACCCCAGCGGGGGCGGGCACGGGGGCACCGCCCCTACAGACGCCAACACCAGAGCCTTCTCCCGAATCTGTCGAACCCACACCAACGGAAAAACTTGTTGACAAAGAGTTGCCGCCCGATCGATCGCCCGCACCCAGCGAACAACCGGGAACCAATTATCAGAAGACTCCCACAATCCCTGGGTATGCGGTTGGTACGCCGGAAAGTCAGATTTTAGCCGAATTGGGAGAACCCACTGACTCTCAAGCGCGGGGCTATTGGCCAAATACTCGCACCGCACTTTACGAAATATTGCCAAATCGGATTACTCTGGGCTACATTTACGATCGCGATTCAAGCGAGCTAGTACAAACAGAGGGTTCTTTTGCCCAGTCGGTGGACGATTTGGTAGTGCGAACCGCCTTAAATGGGATGGTGGGCGGCGCCAGCCGAGAGATTTTGCAGGGCTTGCGCGACGTGCAGCAGCGCCGGAGTAATCGCTTTACGTTTAGGAAAGGTTCGCTGGAAGGGACGATCGAACGCAATGAGCGCGATCGGATTTACATCGGCGTCTGGGACGAGAACTTGCATTAAACTTGGCAGCGCTGACATCCTGCACCCTTGTCAATAAACCTGGGCGGGCAAGATGCCCAACCCCTAATCCCCACAGGAAAACTCAACTCTTGTGGAACAGGCATCTTGCGTCAATAAACCTGGGCGGGCAAGATGCCCAACCCCTACTCCCCACAGGAAAACTCAACTCTTGTGGAACAGGCATCTTGCCTGTTCAAAAAAATGGTGCAAGATGTAAATATTCCCGACTCAGCTTTGTGCCAAAATCGAAAATCTAAAATCCCAAATCTAAAATCTAGTTGACGCAACACGAAATATTGTCTATAATTAGAGAACGCACGAGGGGCTGTAATGGTTTCGACAGGGTGGCGAAAGCTGCTCCGTGATGCAGGTCGAGAGGGAGTCTACTCTCGTTAATATCGGCTCAAAAAAAATAGTAAATGCGAACAACATCGTTCCTTTCGCTCGCAAAGCCGTAGCTGTAGCCTAAAAACTTCTTGAGCTTGGTTTAGAGTGTATGCCACCTCACTCCGTTAAAGGTAGCATAACAACCCCCAACGGATGCCCTAGCTAAACGTTTCTAGTCGGCTAGCTAGGAAAGCAATCACTAGAAAATCCCCCCATTTGGGATAAAGATGGTTCCCGCCCCGAGGATTAGAGGGGATAAACCTGTGAACGATCGGAAGGTAAATACCCGCTTTGGACGGCAGTTCGATTCTGCCCAGTTCCATAAAAGAAGTGACGTAAAATCAATGGTTTAAGCCATTTGAAAGCCACTTTAAAGCACTAAAAAGGGCAGAGAATTAATTCTCTGCCCTTTTTGTTTGGGCTATTTGGGTAGTCAGTTATTGTAGGGTGCGTCAGGGCGGATTTTTTTCACAACAGACGAAGAATATTCTCCCTGACGCACCCTACTTCCTAAAATCGTATAAGCGGTAGCCGTAGGGTGCGTCGCCAGCCTTCAATCCTCAAAAAAGATCGACAATCTCATAGCGACGCACCTGTTCTTTTGAAGGGCCCGTGGAAGCAACCCTCCGTTTCACTCCGCCCAATATTTTTGTCTTAAGCAAGCTTTTTTATAAATGGTATAAGGTGCGTCATCGGAGAAAACCTTAGTTTTTCGTGCTACATCCACAAATGACGCACCCTACAATCTCAAATCGTATAAGTTACCTACCCATTAGCTACGCTGCCGGCTCATATAATTAGAACTTCACCCTGTCTGTGCGTTCTTGGAGCCTGTCGGGCGATATACTATTAGGCGGTAAAGCATTAAAAATCTTTACAAAGACCCCGATTTCTAAGCCTACTCCTACAAAGGACGGGTGAAAAATTATATGCTGAGCGCTCAAAAGCTGGAAAAATGAACCCAGGAATTGACTTACAAGGAAGTTTTGTAGAAGCCCTGATGAATTTGGGCTTACCGGCGGACATCGCCCAACTGCTTTGGCTACCGCTGCCAATGTTGCTGATGATTGTCGCTGCCGTCTTCGGGGTACTGACTAGCGTCTGGCTGGAACGGAAAATTTCCGCCGCCGCTCAACAGCGGATAGGCCCGGAATTTATCGGCCCTCTGGGAGTGCTAGCACCCGTTGCTGATGGTCTGAAGTTGGTCTTCAAAGAAGACATTGTACCGGCAAAAGCTGACGCGCTGCTATTTACCCTAGGCCCGGTAATTGTGGTGATTCCAGTTTTTCTCTCCTACTTAATCGTGCCCTTCGGAGAGCATATGCTGATCGCCGATATGGGGACAGCAATATTTCTGTGGATTGCTCTTTCTAGCATTCAGCCGATCGGCTTGCTGATGTCCGGCTATGCTTCAAACAACAAATACGCCCTCCTCGGAGGACTCAGAGCCGCCGCTCAATCCCTCAGCTACGAAATTCCCCTAGCTTTGGCAGTATTGGCAGTTGTAATGATGTCCAATAGCCTCAGTACGATCGACATCGTACACCAGCAAGCCGGCTACGGCATTCTCGGCTGGAATATCTGGCGGCAACCAGCAGGTTTCCTGATTTTCTGGATCGCAGCACTAGCAGAATGCGAACGTTTACCCTTTGACCTTCCAGAAGCAGAAGAAGAATTGGTAGCAGGATATCAGACTGAGTACACAGGCATGAAATTTGCTTTGTACTATATCGCTTCCTACGTTAACCTCGTCCTTTCTTGCCTGTTAGTAGCAGTTTTGTACCTCGGCGGCTGGGAGTCCCCGATTCCTGTCGGAGTCCTGACAAATGCCCTAGGATTGAGCGAAACGACTCCTTGGTTGCAGGTAATTACCGGCTTGCTGGGCATTACAATGACCATGCTGAAAGCCTACTTTTTCTTGTTTCTGGCTGTTCTGCTCCGCTGGACTCTGCCGCGAGTTCGGATCGACCAATTGCTAAATTTGGGATGGAAGTTTTTACTTCCCGTTGCTTTAGTTAATTTGCTGTTGACCGCAGCTTTGAAGCTTGCCTTTCCCTTTGCTTTTGGCGGTTAATTCGTAATAGGTAACAGAACAGATAATAGCTAACCTAGAGTAGCTGTTAACTCTCATGACCTATTATCAATTAGCAATTACCAAAAACTCAAGTACAGAGAGAGAACACGATGCTAAAATTCCTCAATCAAGTAGGCGAATACGCCAAAGAGACTCTTCAAGCTGCTAAGTATATCGGTCAAGGGCTATCTGTTACTTTTGACCACATGAGACGCCGCCCGATTACGGTGCAGTATCCTTACGAGAAATTAATTCCTTCCGAACGTTTTCGGGGCAGAATTCACTTTGAATTTGACAAGTGCATCTCCTGCGAAGTTTGCGTTCGGGTGTGTCCGATCAACTTACCTGTAGTGGATTGGGAATTTAACAAAGAAACTAAGAAGAAGCAACTCAAGCACTACAGTATCGATTTCGGAGTGTGTATCTTCTGCGGCAACTGCGTAGAATATTGTCCGACTAATTGTTTGTCCATGACAGAAGAATACGAGTTAGCCGCCTACGAACGTCACGAATTGAATTATGACAACGTGGCCCTGGGACGTTTGCCCTACAAGGTTACAGATGACCCGATGGTGACACCGATGCGGGAATTCGCTTATTTGCCGAAAGGTGCGATCGACCCCCATGAAGTTTCCTACACCGATCGCCGCGCCGGTCTGCGTCCAGAGGAAATTATCGAAAAGTAAGTCATTAGTCATTAGTCAGCAGTCATCAGTCATTAGTGAAATAACCAATTATTAATGACTGCTAACTAATGAGTAAAAACGAACAATAGAACACTAATAATTGAGGATAAAAAATTGTGAATCTAGCTGAAGGGGTTCAAATTGTTTCATTTGGAATATTGTCCGTAATGATGATTGCAGGAGCACTAGGAGTAGTGCTGTTCTCAAATATCGTTTACTCAGCCTTTTTGCTGTGCGGCGTATTTACCAGCATTGCCGGCTTGTACCTGTTGCTGAATGCCGACTTTGTAGCAGCAGCACAGGTATTGATTTATGTGGGCGCTGTTAACGTCTTGATTTTGTTTGCGATTATGTTGGTGAACAAGCGCGAAGATTTCCGCACAATTCCCAACGCTTGGGTGCGTCAAGTAGCAACAGCAGTAGTTTGCGTAGGCTTGTTTGCGCTTTTGGGTACGATGGTGGTGTCTACTCCTTGGACTATTGTCGCGACGACAGGAGCACCGGCCGAAAGTTCGATCGTCACAATCGCCAAACATTTCTTCACCGACTTTTTGCTGCCTTTCGAGTTAGCATCAGTATTTTTGTTAATGGCAATGGTAGGAGCCATTGTCTTGGCGCGCCGCGATTTCTTGCCAGATGAATTGTCCAACAAGCTATCTGAAACACCAGCTTTTAGTTTGCCGGAAAGACCTCGCGAATTAGTTTCGGCCGGAGATGTGTCTTCGCCAGAATCTAAGTAATATTATGGTGCGCTGAGCGCACCATAGTGTTAGTTTTGTAGTAACTTTAGATTGAGACAAAATCGCAAAATTTATGCAACTGCAACTCCAGTATTTCCTGTTATTAGCCGCCGCACTTTTCTGTATTGGCATTTACGGTTTGATTACCAGCAGAAATGCAGTGCGCGTGTTGATGTCGATCGAGTTGATGCTGAATGCTGTCAATCTCAATTTGATGGGTTTCTCCAATTATCTCGACCCCGTACAAATTAAGGGCCAAGTATTTACCGTGTTTGTAGTTACGGTAGCCGCGGCTGAAGCTGCGGTGGGTTTGGCAATTGTTTTGGCGATTTATCGCAACCGCAATACCGTAGACATGGAAGAATTTAACTTGCTGAAGTGGTAATTAATCAATAGTCATCAGTCATCAGTCATCAGTCATTAGCGACAAACTAATGCAGATTAAAGACTGATGACTAAGGACTAAGGACTAAGGACTAAGGACTAAGGACTAATGACTTCTAGTAATTTCTAGAGTAATTCTACCCCCGAAATCAGGGATGGGGGCAGCAGGTTTCGAGAGTTGTAGTTTAACTTTTTCGACTAACGGTAGTTGTAAAAGCGCTTGAACAATAGTATCTGCTAGGCGTTCGATTAATAAAAACTTCGACTCTTTGACTAGCTTTTGAATCAGAGTAATTGCGCTGCGGTAATCAAGAGTATGTTGAATATCATCACTTTTTCCAGCTTGCGATAAATCCAGCCAGAGAGTAACATCCACTTCAAACCACTGCCCCAAAACTTGCTCTTCCGGCAGATAGCCCGTATATCCGTAACAGCGAATTCCTGTAAGTTGAATAGAATCCATTTTGCAATAAACTAAAAGTGCGTTGTTCTATACCAATTTGTATTAAACCAGATAAAGTTCTCTTTCTCTTCCCTCTCTTTTTTTGCCCTTTGCCCTCTTCCTCTTCCCTCTGCGCCCTCTGCGCCCTCTGCGGTTCAATCACTCTTATTCTATCTTAAATTTCACAACCGTCCTCCTTTCTCCAACTTGTCCAATAAATCCTCAGCAACTTCATACCATTTCCGCCTAATTTCAGCATCTTCTGGCTTTTCTGTCAAGGTACGACCTTGGAATTCGGGATATTTATTGTAATATAATTCATCAACTTTTTGATAGAATATATCTTGATTTATATTGAGATTTTTGCGTCGTTTCCCAATGTTTTCTTGACGAATTATTTCTGCTTCCTCTAAGGATGTATCGGGAGGTTGCTGGCGCGCAGAAAATTTAGGTAAATCCGGCAACTTTGGCAACGTAAAACCAGATTTAACTACACTAAAAGCTAAAATTCCCGGCACCAAAATGACACTTAAACTCCCTAGGGTTTTCCAAGGAATTAACTTGAATGTGGGGTTGTTATTAACCAGTTGAGGATTTTGGTGAACAGGGGTATGATTGCTGGTAGCAGTTTGAGTGGTGTTTTTGAAAGGGCGGCCGACAAAGTTCATTGTCACCATTTGGGAAATTATACTGCCAATTTGAGAGAGTTTTGGATCTTTGAGTGCTTCGCGGACTGCTTTTGCAGATTGGTAGCGATCGCCCGGTTGTTCTGCTAACATCCGATCCAATACCGTGGCTAAATTTGGGCTGACACTGACGTGCGATCGCCAATCCCAAGTTTTATTATTGATATCGTACAATTTTTGAGGCTTTTTGCCGCTTAGCAGTACCAAAGCCGTCACGGCTAAAGCATACAAATCGCTAGCGGCAGAAACTTTCCCCAGTCGCATTTGTTCGGCTGGGGAATAACCCTGTTTGCCGATCGCCGTATCCGATTGTCCGTTAAACTGAAGTACGGCATTTGCTGCGATTTGTTTAACAGAACCGAAATCAATTAAAAATGGTAGTTTGTCAGCATCATGCTGAATAATATTATCCGGGGAAATATCGCGGTGAATTAAATTTTTCGAGTGGATGTATTCTAAAACTGGTAAAAGCTGAAATAGCAGTTGAGTAACTTCAGCTTCGGTAAAATTTTTACCTTGTTGCTGACGCGATATCAATATTTCTTCGTAGGTTTGACCTTTGATATAATCTTGGACTAAAAATAAAGATGGATTCCCGGCCAAATCGGTTCGCAGGAGTTCTCGAAAGCGGGGAATTTGCGGGTGTTGGAGGTTGTAAAGCATACTCGCTTCGCGATCGAACAATTCGGCGGCTTTCGGGCTGTGCACCACCGGAGAAAACTCTTTGAGCACGCAATGTTCGTTGTAGCGGTTGATATCTTCGGCGAGATAAGTGCGCCCAAAGCCACCGCGGCCCAATTCGCGGAGGATGCGGTAACGTTTTTCGAGAGTCGAACCAGGGGTGAGGAGGGAGGAGTTAGACATAAACCACGGCAAATTGTTCGATTTGGGGAGTCGCGGAGCATAGTATAGCTTATTGTAGCTAAGTTTGTTTGAATGCGAGGGAAGGAAGGGCGATCGCTTTTTTTGGGATGGATGAAGGAGAAGCGACACTTTGGTTAAGATTCAGTATCTACAGGATATCGTAGGGGCGGGTTTTACCAACCATCTATGTTATCAACCAAAAATATAA
>NZ_JAUBUC010000106.1:8801-21161 GCF_036705285.1 Microcoleus sp. B4-C1
CTACAGGATATCGTAGGGGCGGGTTTTACCAACCATCTATGTTATCAACCAAAAATATAATCAACCCGCCCCCACCCTGTGGTTAAGATTCAGTATCTACAGGATATCGTAGGGGCGGGTTTTACCAACCATCTATGTTATCAACCAAAAATATAATCAACCCGCCCCCACCCAACGACCAATCTAAATCTACATTTTTCGCCTGCGATCGAACATCAGGTTAATCTGGATTATCTGCTGTGTGGGGCGGGTTTATATAAATTGTTCGTGAACATCAAATATTGTTTGTAAAACCCGCCCCTACAGGCTTTTTTATTGTCGGGTTTAATCGGCTATCGAGGATTTACAAATCCCGATGTGTAAATTCCTTAGCATCTTTCCCTACATAACTAGCCGCAATATGGCCATTTCCAACAACTCGATACTTATAGGTAATTAACCCCTCTAAACCAACAGGCCCGCGAGGTGGCATTTGCTGCGTGCTAATCCCCACTTCTGCACCGAAGCCGTAGCGGAAACCGTCGGCAAATCGAGTCGAACAATTGTGATAAACTCCGGCCGCATCGACTCCATTTAAAAAAGTTTCGGCGGCTTGGCTGTCTTCGGTAACAATGACATCTGTATGTCTGGAACCGTATGTATTGATATGGTTAATTGCCTCTTCCACAGAATCTACTATTTTGATTGACAAAATCAAATCGCTGTATTCTGTAGACCAGTCGGTTTCTGTCGCTTCGGCAATATTTTCGAGGATGGCGCGACTTTTTTCGTCTCCCCGAAGTTCGACTTTTTTCTGCTGCAAAGCTGTGGCGATAGCGGGCAGGAATCTGGGGGCGATCGCCCTGTGAACTAACAAGGTTTCAATGGCATTGCAGGCGGCGGGATACTGGGTTTTTGCATCTACACAAATCTCTACGGCTTTCTGAATATCCGCTGCTTTGTCTGCGTACAAATGACAAATTCCGTCGGCGTGTCCTAACACGGGAATCCGCGTGTTTTCCTGCACGAACCGCACGAAGGAATTAGAACCTCTGGGAATAATCAAATCTACATATTCATCCATTTTCAGCAGTTCGATTGTTTCTTCCCGCGTCGTCAGCAACTGCACGACTTCTGGATTAACCGCTGTTTCTGCTAATGCTTGATGTATCACTTTTGTCAAGATTTCGCAGGAACGGACTGCTTCTTTGCCACCTTTGAGAATGACGCCATTTCCTGATTTGATTGCCAAGGATACTATCTGAATTAAAGCTTCTGGGCGCGCTTCAAAAATAATGCCTAAAACGCCCAAAGGACAGGTGATGCGCTTCAGAATTAATCCTGTATCCAATTCACGGTGGATTTGCACGACACCGATCGGATCTGGGAGTTTCGCAACGTCTCGCACGCCCGCGATCGCACTTTTCAACTTGCTCTCATCCAACTTGAGGCGATCGTACAGCGGTTTCGCAATTCCATCAGCCTCAGCCGCCTTGCAGTCAGCAGCATTCGCCCCCACAATATCCGGCGCAGCAGCTTCTAAAGCTTTCGCAATAGCTTCAATAGCTTGATTTTTGGCCTCAGCGGACAAAACTGCCAATTTTCTAGCAGATCCGCGCGTTTTTTGGGCAATTTCAATAATAGACATGGCAGTAACTTTTAAATAGTTTTGATTGTTCGGTTTTGAATTTTGAGTTTGGAATTGAATCCGCAAAAATAAATTTGGGGGCGGTTTTCAGTCTTAACAATTCTAGAGGAAATTCTATATTTTTGTTGAGACCCCTTACAGCAATCCGCATTAACAGGTTAAAACAGTGAAGTATAGATAAAATCCCACGGTCATTTCCTTTTGTCAATAACCTTTGGAGATTATTATGTCATCTCATGCCCCTTTACGCAAGGCAGGGCGAGCAGCCAAAGCCGGCGTTAAACTGATACAGAAAACTGGCGGAAATCTCGTTTTAGCTTCCGGCGTCACCATCAGCCTGCTGTTTGGTATGGTGTTAGCGCTATCTTTAGCCTCTGTTTTGATTCTCAGCAGTCCCGATCCAGTCGCCGGGTTGGCGATCGCACTTCCCATAACTCTGATTTTTAACATCGCTGCTTTTTTCCTATCACCTTACTTGATGGACTTAAGCCAAAATTGGCTATACCATACTCGCTGGGTTTCCCTAGCAGAAATTGAAAGCCTAAGTCCCGAAACAGCTAAAGTTATTCAGAAGGTTTGCAAGCAGAAAAAACTCTCTTGTCCGCGTTTAGGAATTATCGACGACCAAAACCCTACTGCTTTTACTTACGGTTCATTTCCCAACAGCGCTCGGTTAGTCGTCAGTCAAGGTCTTTTTACCTATTTAGACGACGAGGAAATTGCCACTGTTTACGCCCACGAACTCGGTCACATCGTCCACTGGGACTTTGCAGTAATGACTTTAGCTTCGACTTTGGTGCAGATTACTTATTTAATTTACACTACAACTCAAAGAATGGGTAGAAGTGGTGGGGAAAAAGCTAAAGATGCGGCCGGTACGGTAGCTGCTGTTGCTTATTTGTTTTACATCGCCGGCACTTATTTATTGCTATATTTGTCGCGGACGCGAGAATATTTTGCCGACCATTTTGCTGCCGAAACTACGGGCAATCCCAATGCTTTATCCCGCGCTTTGGTAAAAATTGCTTACGGTATTTTGGAAGAAGGACAAAGAGCAACAGAACCCAGCAGCTTATTAGAAGGAACTCGCGCTTTAGGCATTTACGATGCCAAAGCTGCCACATCTACTGGCACTGCTTACAGGATTTCTTCGGAACCAGAAAAGATTGGGCGAGTGTTTTTGTGGGATATGTTTAATCCGTGGGGTTGGTGGATGGAGTTGAACTCTACTCACCCGCTGACTGGTAAACGAGTTCGCGCTTTGAGCACTTATGCCGAACAATTAGGCTTGGATATTGAGTTTGACATGGGCCGGATTGTCGGCGAAGGCAACGATTTGAGCAAGCGGAGATTGTACGGCAATTTTGTGTTCGATTTGCTGCTGTACAGTGCAGAAACTCTGGGCTTAGCGGTGGGTTTTGCGATCGGCATTGCGCTGTATGCTGTAAACCCGATGATGATGGTTGCTTGTCCTTTAATCGGTTTGGGGACGGGAATTTTGCTCAAAACTCTGGTGATGTTCCCGAATTACAAACAAGCCGAACATTTGGATGTTTTAACCTTAATGTCTGACCCTTACGCAAGTCCTTTGCGGGGTCAACCGGCGCAACTACAAGGCGAATTAATTGGTCGCGGCGATGCGGGCTATGCGTTTGGTTCTGATTTGAAATTGCAAGACAGAACGGGAATGATTTATCTGCGCTATGCTTCTCGTTTTGGGCCAATTGGTAATTTTATGTTTGGCATGAAACGGGTTGAAAGTTTGATTGGGATGGATGTTAGGACTTTGGGTTGGTTCCGCCGGGGTGTTGCACCTTGGATGGATTTGATTCAGCTTGAAAGCGATAGCGGTACGGTGGTTAACAGTTATCACCGCTTCTGGTCTTTTGTGATGGGTATCGGTGCGATCGTTCTTGGTATTGCGGCGCTATTTGTTTTATTTCCAGCTTAACAGTTGACAGGTAAAACCTTTTAAGTTAAATATAATTAAGCTCGCATTTTAGAGCTTAATTTTTTTGTTCCATACGGTACTATTAAATTTAATACCGCTCTCAATCATCTTTTTTGCTGGACAAAAGAGTGAGTTTACGAACCGCTTTAGATTTGTTAGCGAAGGGGCGCGATAGCGCTCTTGGAGAAAAGAAAGAAGAAAGGAAGAAGTAAAGAAGGAGATAGTTAATCTTATGGCGGGAAGGAAATAATTTATTTATGAGCAAACATGACAATCAAAATTGCTACAATTAGTTTGTTGTTGATGGTATTAACTTTAGCAGTCAGCAGTCCTAGCGAAATACTTAGCGGAAACTTAACAAAAATGACCGCTAAAACGGAAAACCAGAACACAAAAAATACCATGCAAAGTATTCTCGATGACAGCGCCAAACTAGAAAAACTAGCTAGCAATTTCCAATTTATAGAAGGCCCGATTTGGCATCCAGACGGCTTTTTGCTGTTCAGCGATATTCCCGCCAATATTATCTATAAATTTGGCTCAAATCAGCAAGTTGAGGTATTTCGCCGCCCTTCGGGAAAAGCCAACGGGAATACTTTAGACAAAGAAAACCGCTTACTTACTGGCGAACACGAAAATCGCCGCGTCTCCCGTACAGAAAAGGACGGAAAAGTTATCACCTTGGCGGATAGATACGAGGGTAAGCGGCTCAACAGTCCGAACGATTTGGTTGTTAAATCCGATGGCAGCATTTATTTTACCGATCCGTCCTACGGTGTTAGTAAAGAGCAGGAAGAATTGGGCTTTTACGGTGTTTACAGGCTGGCACCCGACGGAAAATTAACTCTGCTGGTTAAGGATTTGGTGCTGCCGAATGGCATCGCCTTTTCACCAGACGAGCAAAAACTTTATGTCAACAATTCGGAAGCGGGATATATTGCTGTTTTCGATGTAAAACCGGACGGAACTGTTACTAACCAGCAGCTTTTTGCGGAGTTAAAAGATGCCAGTCAAAGCGGAGTACCCGACGGTTTAAAAGTTGATGTAGAGGGGAATGTTTACAGCACCGGGCCGGGGGGAGTGTGGATTTTCTCGCCGGATGGCAAGCTTTTGGGGAAGATTTCTGTGCCTGAGACGGCGACTAATTTGGCTTGGGGAGAAAGCGATCGCAAAACGCTTTATATTACGGGAAGTACAAGTCTTTATCGGATTCGCCTTAAAATTGCGGGCGTGCGGGCTGGAAAATAATCTAAAATAAGGCGAAGTTGAAAGTAAAGCGGTTTGTAGTGAGGACTTTATTCCTCACTACAAACACTTTTTATTAGGGGTAATTGACCTGGCATAATATAATCCTACTTGTCAAAATCAGTCATTCCCAATTCTCAAATCTCAAATCTCAAATCTAAAATGGTATTAATAGCTCGGTTGCACAAATTTCTGACTGCTACAGTCGATCGCACATCGCGATCGCACACAATATTTTGGTTGACACTGAGCTTGACATTTGCCGCAGTTTATGCTATTTTAGGACTCAAGCAAGTCTTCAGCGCCGAGTATATGGTGCAAGACGATGCGAGGCAGCACGTTTTCTGGATGATGCGGTTTGTCGATCCTGAATTATTCCCCAACGATTTCATTGCTAATTACTTTCAATCTGTCGCCCCCGCAGGATACAGCACACTCTACAAATTAGCAGCAACAGTTGGCATTCACCCGCTATTATTTCACAAAATATTGCCACTATTTCTCGGCTTAATCTCCACCTATTACTGTTTTGGCCTTTGCCTAGAAATATTGCCAGTGCCGATGACTGGATTTATTGCATCTTTGCTGTTAAATCAGCATATGTGGATGACTGATGATTTGGCTTCCACAACGCCAAGAGCTTTTATCTATCCGATATTTCTGGCTTTTTTATATTATTTGTCGCGCAGTTCGTTGCTGCCTTGTTTGGGGGCGATCGCGCTGATCGGACTATTCTATCCTCCTTACGCCTTGGTTGCTGCTGGAATTTTAGTTTTGCGCCTGCTATGCTGGGAAAAGGGCAGTTTGCGCTTGTCGGGCGATCGCACAAATTACCTATTTTGCAGTACAGGTTTGGGATTAATATTTTTAGTAATGCTGCCCTATGCTTTAGATAACTCTGAATTTGGCCCAACTTATACCGCAGCAGAAGCGAAGCAAATGGCCGAATTTGCACCAGGTGGCAGAAATGCTTTTTTTCGCTCAAATCCGGTAGATTATTGGCTGACAGGGCGGGGTAGCGGGATGTTTCCCAAGTCGCTGTTTACGCCTGTAACTCACTGTGTCGGGCTGTTATTTCCGCTGCTGCTGTTTTTGCGATCGGCTTTTCCCTTAGCAAATCAGATTCAAAGCAAAATCTGGCTTTTGCTTCAGCTATTTTTAGCATCATCTGCGATGTTTTTTGCGGCTCACGCTACCATTTTTAAGCTATATCAACCAGGTAGATATACAGCTTACAGCTTGCGATTTATTGTTGTTTTAATAACTGCGATCGCCCTCACTTTAATTATCGATGGAGTCGGTCATTGGGCATCAAAAACAGCAACAATATTTCATTTAAAAAATCTAGTGGCACTAATTACGACAGCGACAATCGCTATCGCCGTTGTCCTTTATCCCGCCTTGGTCAAAAAATTCCCCACTGTCGGGTATGTAGAAGGTAAAATGCCAGCTTTGTACAAATTTTTTGAGCAACAACCTAAAGATATATTGATTGCTTCGATCGCGACCGATACGGATCATTTGCCAACCTTTAGCCAGCGTTCGGTTCTGGTGGCAAAAGAATATGCAGTGCCGTATCAGAAAGGCTACTACAGCAGATATCTGCAGCGACTTAACGATTTAATTCGCGCTCAATACACTCCCGATCGAGCTGTATTGCAAAATTTTATCAATCAATATGGAGTTGATTTTTGGATGATAGATCGCAATGCTTTGAGTCTTCAGTATATAAAGGATGATGGCTGGCTAAATCAATTTGATTCTATACCGGAGGCGAGCCTTTCTCTCGAACAAGGGAAAATTCCCGCATTAGCTTCAGCAATGACAAGTTGTGCGGTTTTTCAGAATGAAATTCTAGTGGTTTTGGATGCGTCTTGTATTGTGAAATAGGCTGGGAGTTAAGGCGAGGCAGAGCCTTGGGATATGTGTTCTTAGGAAGAGCCTGGGAACTAGAGATAACTGTTCGGATTTTGAAGCTACAATTGCTGCACGGATCTTCTGTAGGAGCGATCGCACAATGCGTTATAATGCCAATAGGAGATAATGGTGCGGGTCAATGACACAAGTTCTCGATCGGGAAACTCTCGATGGGCGAGTGGTGCTCAACGGCACTTGGGAGCAATTCAAGTTAATCCAGAAGGTTTCGGAAGATTCCCCTGGCATAAAGTTGTCTTTTTTTGCAGGGGCGATCGAGATTCTGATGCCGGGATTCCAACACGAAAATTTTTCGGAAATCATTGGTTACTTGGTGACTACTTTTCTGCTGCAACAAGGTATTAAGTTTTACCCTTCTGGTTCAATGACGCAGGAGAAGACGCCAGAAGCTTCTACTCAAGCAGACAAATCGTTTTGTTTGGGAGAAACTAAGTTGATTCCCGATTTGTCGATCGAGGTGGTTTATACTAGCGGTGGACTGAGCAAGTTGCCAAAATATCGAGCTTTGGGCGTGCCTGAAATCTGGTTTTGGGAAGATGGCACGCTGCGGCTGTATCATCTTCGGGAAGATGGCTACGAGCAAGTAATTCAGAGTCAACTGTCAGGATTGGAAACGCTGGATATCGATTTGCTAAGACGCTGCATTTTAATGGGTGAAACTGATTTGGCTGAAGCGGTTAAGGTTTTCGGCCAGGGAATCTCGACTGTCTGCGAATGAAATAGACATCTCCAATAATTATTGTGGAACAGGCATCTTGCCTGTTCAAAGCTTGCTTTTTTGGAGATGTTTAATAGAAAATCCAGATACCTGACTTCTTTAATAAATCGGATATTTGCTGTTTCTGGTAAGGAGAAATATAGTCCTTTGTAGGGCAATTCCCCTATGGTTGTCATCCCCTGTGGGTGTCTTCCTGATAAAAGCTGAATATATATCCAGGGTCAAGTTCGCAGACAATGAAAATTGCACAAAAGCTCGATCGCCAATTATCTCTTCAACAAAAACATGACAACACTTTACGTCAACCAGCTAACAGGCAGCGATTCCGCGGCCGGCACTCAATCGGCTCCATTCAAAACTATAGCCCGCGCGATCGTCAGTCGCGCTGCATCGGGAACTACGATTCAGTTAGCACCGGGAACTTACAGCGCTGCTAGTGGTGAAAAATTCCCCTTGGAAATTCCATCGGGAGTAAAAGTTATTGGCAATGAAACTAACAAAGGTAGAGGCATTCTAATTCAAGGCAGCGGCAAATTTGTCAGTCCCACCGCTGCGGGCCAAAATATCACCCTACTGCTAGCAAGTAATTCCCAATTGCGGGGAGTAACTGTTACGAATCTTGATAGTCGCGGCACGGGAGTCTGGATTGAGTCAACTTCTCCGACTGTGGCTAACTGCACTTTCACACTTTGTAAGCGCGGAGGCGTTTTTGCCACGGGTAGCGCTAATCCTGCGATTCTCGACAACATATTTGTGGCAAACTCTGCGGCTGGGGTGATTATGGCGGGAACTGCTAAGGGAGTAATACGGCGCAATATTTTTCAAAAGACGGATTTCGGCATTTCTCTGGAAGCTCAGTCGGCTCCTTTGATTGCTGATAACCAAATTTTGGAAAATCGCTCCGGTATAGTTTTAGCAGGAGAATCTCAGCCGATTTTACGCAATAATCGCATTGAAAAAAATACGGAATACGGTTTGACTGCGGAGGAAAAGTCGCTGCCAGATATGGGGAATGCTAAAGATTTGGGCGGCAATATCTTTCAGAATAACGGCGAATTCGACTTGCAAAATGCGACTGGGGTTAAGATTTCTGCGGTGGGAAATCAGCTCAATTCTTCGCGGGTGAAAGGTTTATTTGATTTGGGCAATGTGACGCCAACTCCGACTCCTGGAGGGCTAAAATTTAGTGACATCAGCACGCATTGGGCTAAGGATTTTATCGATCGCTTGGCAAAGATGAATATTGTTAGCGGGTTTCCTAACGGCACTTTTCAACCTTACGAGATTGTAACTAGAGCTCAGTATGCGGCTATGTTGGCGAAGGCGTTTGAATTGGTGCCGCGCCGTGATGTGACGGTTTTTAAGGATGTGGGGGCGGATTTTTGGGCAAAGGGAGCGATCGACCAAGCTAATCGAGCTGGCTTTTTGGCTGGATATCCAGACAGCACGTTTCGCCCGGAGCAGAATTTGACTAGAGTTCAGGCGATCGTATCTTTGGTAAACGGCTTGCAGTTGGGCGGCGGCAACCCCAATTCTTTGAGCGTTTATGTCGATCGAGCTCAGATTCCCAGTTTTGCCACCGACGAGATAGCAACCGCCACAGAGCGTAAAATCGTGGTCAACTATCCCGCGCGCGAAAAGCTTGCCCCCGCCCACGACATCACCCGTGGCGAGATATCCGCCCTCATCTACCAAACTCTGGTAGCCACAAAGCGGGCCGAGGCCATTAACTCTCCCTACATCGTCTAAGGGAATTGGGAGACAAGGGAGAGGAGAACTTGGGGTACAAATAACTCACATCTTGCACCATTCTTAAGAACAGGCAGGATGCCTGTTCCACAAAGAGTAGATTTTATTGTGGGGCGTAGGGGTTGGGCAGGAGATCCCGCCCTGAAATGATTATGGAGAATGGTGCAATATCTCAGAAGAACCAACCCATCTCCCCTCCCCCTTGTCTCCGATTGCCTCACTCTCACCCACTCTCACCCGCTTCCCCTCTCCCAAGTCTTGATTTGCTAGTACCCGAATCGTTTTATGATTAAACATTAAGAAATTAAGCAATCCTTAAGGTTCGACTGTCAGATTATGGCTAAAATTCAATTCTCTCGGGGTATAGACGAAGATGCTGTGCCCGAAGTGCGCCTAACCCGTTCTAAAAGCGGAGAGCAAGGCACTGCCACGTTTATCTTTGAAAATCCCAAAGCTCTCAGCAGCACCAGTACCGAAGACATTACTGGAATGTACATGATCGACGACGAAGGCGAACTCCTCACTCGTGAGGTTAAGGCTAAGTTCATCAACGGTCAGCCTGCGGGTTTGGAAGCTCTTTATTTAATGAAAAGTTCCGCAGAATGGGATCGATTTATGCGTTTCATGGAACGCTACTCGGAAGCCAACGGTTTAGGATTTAGCAAGGCATAATTGATGGGGAATAGGGCATGGGGCATGGGGCATGGGGCATGGGTTATTGGTTATTAGTTATTTGATAATGAATAACTAACAACGAACAAATCACAACTAACTGATGACTTCTTCCCTCTTCCCTTTTCCTGATTTCCTCTTCGTTCTTGCTTCTTTCTTTTTCCTTAAATATCTGTTATATGACGCAAATTCCTCACCCCGACTTATCTAAAATAACCGTAAATTGTGCTATCATTACTGTTAGCGACACGCGATCGGCAGAAACAGACAAGAGTGGCTTGTTAACCAAGAAGCTGCTAAAAGATTCGGGTCACTCTGTGGTAGCTTACACTGTTGTTAAAGATGATGCGGCCAAAATTGTATTGCAAATGCAGGCTTTTTCCCAGCGTGAAGATGTGGATGCAATCATTTTTAACGGTGGCACGGGCATCGCTCCCCGAGATACGACCTATGATGTGATGGAAAGTTTGCTAGACAGGATTTTACCAGGATTTGGGGAGATATTTCGGTTTTTGAGCTATCAAGAAATTGGTTCGAGGGCGATCGCCTCTCGCGCAGTTGCAGGCGTGTATCAAGGCAAGTTAGTCTTTTCTCTTCCTGGCTCTAGCAATGGCGTGAAACTAGCTGTCGAAAAGCTAATTTTACCGGAATTAGTTCACTTGGTGACGCAGTTGCGCGGAGGGTGAGGGCGGGAGTTGGTTTTTGTGCTGGCATCCGGTATGGGCGCTCGATCGAGCTTTGACTCGATCGCCTTTTGGTAAGTTAATCAGGACTTACGCTCAGAAACCCGGTTTCTAGCCTACCGTCGATCGCTCGCAGATAAATTTCAGGGTGCAAGGTCGATCGATATACACTAGAAAGATTGTGTATCGCCAGTTTTGCAATGACAAGCGAATTTCAAAGGTGCTACCCGCCACGTGATTTATCTCGCGCAAATCAATCCAAAATCTAAAATCTAAAATCCTCACGCCCCCGAATTTATCTCGCGCAAGTCAATCCAAAATCTAAAATCTAAAATCTAAAATCGAATGACGCTGCCTACCGGATCTCGTTCTCCTGCTTTGTTCCAAACGCTTTCGCTGGTAGCTGACCCGATCGCATTTTTCGATCGCTCCTGGGCCAAATACGGCGATACATTTACCGCCCGCGTGTTGGGGCCCGCTTCGCCCCCCGTAGTGTTTCTGGGCTCTCCAGAAGCGATTCAGGCGGTGTTTACGACCTTAGCCGATGCCTTTGAGTTTGGCAAAGTGACCAACGTATTTCGCCCGCTGGTGGGAAATGAATCCCTAATTATGAATGAAGGGCCGCGACATCTGCGACAGCGACAGCTATTAATGCCCGCGCTGCATCGCGAACAGTTGCACAGTCAAGGGCATTTGATTGTTGATTTGACGAAAAAGCAGACGATCGACTGGAAAGCCCCAGATGCGATCGCAGTCCGCCAAGAAATGTCAGAAATTTCCCTGCAAGTAATCTTGCAAGTCGTCTTTGGATTAGTGCCGGGAGAGCGCTACGAACGCCTGAAACACTTGCTCAGCAGGCTTTTAGAGGCGATTACCTCTGAGCTGTACTCCCTACAATTTTTCTTTGAACCCTTGCAGCAAAATTTGGGATCTTGGAGTCCGTGGGGGCAGTTTTTGCAGCAGATGGCCCAGATTGACTCGCTGATTTATGCGGAAATTGCCGAGAGGCGATCGCATTCTCTCGATTCGTCTCGCACGGATATTCTGTCAGTGTTGATGATGGCCCGCTACGACACCGGCGAATCGATCGGCGATCGAGAATTGCGCGATCAGTTGATGACGCTGTTGTTATTGGGACATGAAACGACTGGATCGGCCTTGACTTGGGCGTTTTACTGGCTGCATCAGTTTCCCGAATGCCTTGCTAGGTTGCGGCAGGAATTGGATGAATTAGGCGAGAATCCCGATCCGATCGCGCTTTCGCAGTCGCCCTACTTAACAGCAGTCTGCAAGGAAGCGCTGCGAGTTTATCCAATTGCCTTAATTTCGCAGCCGCGCAAGGTGAAACGCACGATCGAACTCGAAGGCTATACATATCAACGGGGAACGATTTTAATCCCCTGTGTCTATTTGGCCCACCGTCGCCCTGAAACCTACGAAAATCCCGCCCGGTTCAATCCCGATCGCTTTTTAGATCGCAAGTTTTCCGCCTCTGAATTTTTCCCGTTTGGAGGCGGAAGTCGAAGCTGCATCGGGATGGCGTTATCGATGTTTGAAATGAAGCTCGTTTTAGCAACGGTGCTGTCTTCCCGTGAGTTTGTATCGAATCTCGATCGGCCAATTCGTCCGGCGCGCCGGGGAATCACCTTTGTGCCGCCCGATCGGTTCCGATTAACGGTTGTGGGCGATCGGCGTTAGATGAGAGTGAATTAAATAACTTACAATTTTAATTGTTATTGTGGGATGGGCGTCCCGCCCGTCCTTTTTGGACGGGCGGGAC
>NZ_JAUBUC010000107.1:0-20859 GCF_036705285.1 Microcoleus sp. B4-C1
CCGTCCAAAAAGGACGGGCGGGACGCCCATCCCACAATAACAATTAAAATTGTAAGTTATTTAATTCGCGATCCTTAACATGAATGTGGGCTGGTTCGCCTCGATCGGAACTAAAAAAGATGAAACTGTAGGGGTCAACCTGAAGAACCGTAGGTTTTACGAGCTATAAGAGTGAATTTTGTCCTAAGTTGAAATTGCGATCGCTCTTAAATTTGTGGCTACGATCAATATTAATAATCAGCGGGCGATCGCCTTTTTACATCTCTGCTTGGATTAGTGCGATCGCGGTCTTTTTTCCTGCCTTTTTTAATTTGTTGGCTCATTTCTACAAACAAATCTCTGCGTAAATAAGGATAGTCGCTCACCCACACGTCACGGCTGGGAATATAAATATCTGAAACTTTGGCAATTCTGCCTAAATCTTCTTGATTTGACATAATTAACATTAAAGCAGCTTGACCGGGGACAATTCCTTGGTGATCTTTCCGCAAGGGAGCTCGAAGTGTAGTAGTAAATCCGGTTTTGTCGCCGACTTCTAAATTAATTCGCGGTTCTAAGTTGTCAACTATTACGAGTTGTCCTTTTTGATTGACTGTTTCTTCTTGACTTGTGACTTCATCTGTAATATATATATCCAAAACTCGTCCTTGCCAAAAACCGCAGTATTGATATTTGCGGCATTCTGCATTCCGCAAACTCGCCCACAAAATGGGCCCCCACAGCCAGTACAAACCAGCTATCAATCCGGTGATTAAAACTAGCGGCGCGACATCGGAACCGGCGAAGTTGTAGACTACCAGGAGGAAAACTACGCTGACTGCTGAGATTAACATTCGCCTCAAAAAATCGGGCGGTTTTCCCCAGATATATTTGTATTGCGCTCCCGTGGCGACGGCGGGAATTAGTTCTTGAAAGGTTTCGCGGGTTAAGGGAATTAGCATAGGAAGTTTGGCAACGAGCAATGTACGGGATGCAACGGCTGTCTGTTCGGAAGCTGATTATATTAAGGCATTTAACAGATTTAACTGATTGATGTTGAAGTCACAAATCAGAAGTTATATCATGTGCGATCGAGTGACCGCGATTAAAAGGGCGGGTTTTTGAGATTGTCAATTATTGGCTGATATTTTTCGTGAACCCGCCCCTACCGTATTAGGGGTAATCGACCGGACATAATATTAGAAGTCAGATTAATTCCACATTACCAATGACTAATGACTAATGATTAATGACTAATGATTAATGACTACAAGATTTTTTCCAGGCCGTAAACGAGCGATCGCAATTCAATGACTTTGCGTATAGACAGCAAGACTCCGGGCATATAACAAGCGCGATCGCTGGTATCGTGTCGTAAAGTATAAACTTGACCGGCGCCGCCAAAAATTACCTCTTGGTGGGCAATTAAACCGGGTAAACGGATGCTGTGAATGCGAATCCCTTCATCGGCCACTGAACCCCGAGCACCGGCTAATTTTTCCGTTTCCTCAACTTCAGGCAGATTGAAAGTTTTTCCCATCTCTGCTAACATTTGGGCAGTTTGAATTGCCGTACCGCTGGGGGCATCGGCTTTTTGATTGTGGTGCAGCTCGATAATTTCTACGTGTTCAAAATACTGAGATGCCGTGACGGCGGCTTGTTGGAGCAAAACCATGCCGATCGAGAAATTGGGTACGATCAAACAGCCGATGCTCGCTTTATCAGCGAATTCAGCTAAGTTTTTAATTTGCTTGCTGCTCAATCCGGTAGTGCCGACTACTGGGCGAATGCCGTAAGCTATGGCCGATCGCACGTTTTCATAAACTGACGAAGGGTGCGTAAAATCTACCATCACGCCTAACTGCTTTTCCTGAGCTGCTAATACCAGCATTCCTTGCAAGTCGTCAGTGATGGGAACTTCTAACGGGCCGCATCCGGCTAATTCGCCGGCATCGGCGTTGAGGCACTCAGGAGAGCGGTCTACAGCCCCAAATAAAGTCATGTCACTAGCATGGGCGATCGCCTTAATTACTTCGCGGCCCATTTTGCCTGCAGCACCGTTAACAATCACCGGAATCGGAAGTTGATTCGCCATAATCTCAAAAATATCCTGAAAGTTCGATCGACTAAATTTTAACGCTTGTGCGAATTTGGGGAAACAAGCAATGAAAGACAGGATTTGTCGGCAAATCTTCAAAAACCCGGTTCCCATTCCAGAAATACTTTGCCTGCATCGAGTAATTAGCTTAAAGAAACTCGGTTGCGGCACAAGTTCTGAAAAAATTACATTCAATCTCATATTAAGCTCAATTCTGTTAGAACAGACTTGTGCAAAGCTAATTTGCACCGACATATTTTTTCTGTGACTGCCAAATTCTCTCGAAATCTTCGATATGTCATGTCTGTGGCAACTGGCCTCAACCTGAGTTCTCAAAACCGACGGGTGAGGATTTTGCCTGCAATGCTTGTGGGCGCGACTGTAACGCTGCTGAATATGGGAGTTCGGCAGTTGGGAGGCCTGCAAAGCTGGGAGTTGGGGAGTTTTGACTCGTTAGTGCGCTTGCAGCCAGATTCCGGCCCCGATCCGCGACTGCTGGTAGTGGAAATTTCTGAAGCCGATATTCAAGCTTTGGGGAGATTTCCGGTTTCCGACGGTGCGATCGCTCAAACCTTGACAAAACTGCAAAAGTATCAGCCAAAAGTCATCGGTTTGGATTTGTACCGGGATTTGCCTCAAGCGCCGGGACACCAAGAATTGCTGGCCGCGCTGAAAGCACCGAATGTGGTGGCGATCTATAAATTGAGCGATTCAGAAAGTCAGGGAGTGCCTGCGCCTCCGGGGATACCGCCCGATCGAGTTGGTTTTAACGACTTCGTGCTCGATCCTGATGGTGTTGTACGCCGCAATTTGCTCTCAGTCTCGCAACCAGACAAAAAGATTGCTTTATCGTTTTCTATGCAAGTGGCTTTGCTGTATCTCAAAGACAGAGTACAGCAGAAAAATAGCGCTGTTCATCCCCACCAAATCGACTGGGGAAAGGCAGAATTTGTGCCTTTAACTTCTGACAGCGGCGGCTATGCAAATATTGACACCACAGGCTACCAAATTCTGCTCAAATACCGTTCTGGTAAGGAGGTGGCGCGACAAGTCAGTATCAGGCAGGTATTGAACGGGGAAATTGAACCAAGCTGGGTTAAGGACAAGATTGTGCTGATCGGGACGACGGCACCGAGTACCAGAGATTTGTTTTTGACGCCTTACAGCCCGGTTAAAAAGCAAAGTCCGAAAATGCCGGGGGTGTTGCTGCACGCGCAAATGCTCAGCCAAATATTGAGTGCGGTTTTGGATGGACGATCGCTGTTTTGGGTATGGCCAGAATGGGCGGAAATTTTGTGGAACGGTGCTTGGGCGATGGTTGGCGGGGTTTTGGCTTGGCGGATTCAGCATCCTGCGAGGGCGGGATTGGCTGGGGGTGTGGGATTGATGGCTTTGTTGGGGATTAGTTATGGAATTTTTACCCTGGGTGGGTGGATACCGTTAGTGTCGCCGACTTTGGGTTTGGTGGTGACTGGTGTGGGTGTCAGTGCTTACAGGAAGCTTTACGATGCTTTTCACGATTCTCTAACGGGTTTGCCCAACCGGGATTTGTTCGTGGATTGCTTGGGGCGGGCGATCGCCAATACTAGGGGCCGCCACAGCCATCTGTTTGCGGTGCTGTTTCTGGATTTAGACAGGTTTAAGGTGATTAATGATTCTTTGGGTCATTTGGTGGGGGATGAACTGCTGATGGCGGTGGTGCTGCGGTTGAGGGCGATTATTGGCTCCGGGGATACTGTGGCGCGGGTGGGGGGTGATGATTTTGCGATTTTGGTGAGGAATATTGATGTTGACAGTGCTGTGGATTTGGCCGATCGAATTCACAAAGCTTTAATTGTGCCTTTTGAGTTGAATGGGCAGGAGGTGTTTGTGACTGCAAGCATCGGGATTGCCCTGGGGGGCGAACCCGCTGCTACTGTCAGGGAACAGCCGGAACACTTGCTGCGGGACGCCCACACGGCGATGTACCGGGCGAAGGCTTTGGGAACGGGAAGGTATCAGGTGTTTAATGCTTCGATGCACGCTTTGGCGGTGGAGAGGTTGCAGTTGGAGACGGATTTGCGGATTGCCCTCAAGCGTCGGGAATTTTTGCTGCACTATCAGCCGTTTGTCTCTTTGGCAAGCGGGAGGATTATTGGGTTTGAGGCTTTGGTACGCTGGCAACACCCGCTGCGGGGTTTGATTGGGCCGATCAAGTTTATTCCGGTGGCTGAGGAAACGGGGGCAATTGTGCCGCTGGGTGAGTGGGTGTTGGAGGAGGCTTGTCGGCAGTTGCGGCTGTGGGAGGAAATGTTTGGTTTCGATCGAGCTTTGATTATGAGTGTAAATTTATCTGGGAAGCAGTTTGCTCAGCCGGATTTGGTCGATCGCCTGAAGGTGATTTTGGAAACAACGGGTTTGAGTGCCGAGAGTTTGAAGTTGGAGATTACTGAGAGTGTGGTGATGGAGGATGTGGAGTCGGCGATCGCGGTTTTGAAGCAGATGAAAGCGTTAAATGTCAAGTTGGGAATTGATGATTTTGGCACTGGTTATTCGTCGTTGAGTTATTTGAGTCGGTTTCCTACGGATACTTTGAAGGTTGATAAGTCGTTTGTGGGGCGAATGGAGATCGAAAGCGAGGGGGAGAATGTGGCGATCGTGCGGACGATTGTGGCGCTGGCTCATGCTTTGGGTATGGATGTTATTGCTGAGGGTGTGGAGACGGCGGCACAATTAGCCCGGTTGAGGTCGATCGGCTGCGAATATGGTCAGGGTTATTTTTTTGCTAAGCCGTTACCGAGCGAGGCTGCGACTGCTTTGATGGCTTCCGATCCCCAGTGGTAGTTGTGGGTTATTAGTTATTAGTTATTGTACAGATAGTGATCATGGCCCGATCGCCCTTAGCTCAAAATGGTGTTTCTGCCTGTAAGTGCAGCTTTTCTCCCAACTGCGGATGCTCAAACGAAAGTTCCCGCGCGTGCAAGTGTAGCCGCTTCGCAGCAGCCCGACATCCGTAAAGTCGATCGCCCAAAATCGGTATCCCCAACCCTCGAACATCCGCTGCATGAACCCTCAATTGATGAGTGCGTCCCGTCAGCGGCCAAAACTCGACGCGATCGCAATTTCCCTCCCTCGTCATTACCTGAAAGCGAGTAACACTGGGCTTTCCGCACTCCCAATTGACTTGCTGGTAAGGGCGATTTTCTGGATCGCCCCAAAGTGGAAGATCGATCGTCCCCGCATCAATTTTCACAGTACCAGAAAGCACCGATTCATAAACTTTGTGAACCTGCTTTTGTGCAAATTGCTGCCTGAGTTGACTGCTAGTTTCTTTGTCCCGCGCCAATAGTAAAATCCCAGATGTTTCCCAATCTAAACGATGCACAACTGTCAAATTTAAAAAATTAGGTAATAAATTACGCAAACGACTAAAAACACTATCTTGATTTTCTAAATAACGACCTGGCACTGACAGCAAACCAGAGGGTTTATTAACCGCAATTAACCATTTGTCTTCATAGATAATCGGTAGCATTTCGGTAACGGGCAAGATGCCCGTTCCACAAGAAATATGATGATTTGTGGGTTGGGCTTTTTGCCCGCTCGCAACGGGCAAGATGCCCGTTCCACAAGAAATATTATTGCTTGTGGGGAGTAGGGGTTGGGCTTTTTGCCCGCTCGCAACAGGCAAGATGCCCGTTCCACAAGAAATATTATTGCTTGTGGGGAGTAGGGGTTGGGCTTCTAGCCCGCCCGTCAAACCCTCATTTATATTATTAGAAACAAGCGGATTTTGAGCCAATCCTGACAGCAAAAAACCCATCAACGGCTGACACCGATCGCCACAAGCGCCATAAAATTCTCCCTGTATCTTATCGCCCGATGGCGGCCCCCACCAAAACTCAGCCATTGCCAGCGGTTTCAGATTGTGTACTGCCGCGTAGTGGAGCAATTTTGGCGCGCAACAGTCGCCGGTGCCAGTGGGAATAGAATTAGTTGGCATCAATGAGGAGATTGATCGCGATTTCCCCAAAAAATTCATCAGAGTGTAAGCCGCGTGCATTTGCGTTTGAAGTTCGCGGGAAAGTTCTTTTCGCCGCTGTTTCAGGGCCCGCATCCGTCGATCCGCAGCTTCAATTAATTGTTGTAGCGGCTGCAATGTTTCATCCCGCTGTCGTTTCAATTGTCTGCGTTCAATTTTCTCCAAACGGCTTTCTTGATTCAGTTGTTCCAGGGCAATTTCTAGTGTTTCGGCTGCGAGAGTTTGACACAGTAACTGGCGTTTTTCATCTCGCTGCTGCTTGCAATTGCGATGCCGATCGCTCAAAACTTGCATTTGCACTTCAAACTCCCGAAATAAGGCTTCATACTCTTGTCGCTGCGGGAGTTGATTGAGTGCAATAAGTTCCTGTTTCATCTCCTCCAATTGAGTTAACGTGCGGGCTTCATCGAAAGCAACTCGATCGCGTCCCGGAATCGGCGGCACCCAGCCTTCAACAATGCTGCAACCCTTCAGCAGCCCGGAAAATGCTTTGAGTATCCCCTGTTCCCCCGAAGGCATCTCCACCAGTAATATGCCGTACATCTTGCCCTCGCGATCGTAGGAATCGTCAGCCGCCAGGTACTGCATCAAACCCCGCGCCAGATCCTCTGACATTCGAGTGCGGGGCAGTCTCAGCAGATCGCCAGTCTGAGGACAACGGCCTTCGTACCAATAATTCGGGCGCGAGTCGATCGACTCCCGATCACAGTCCGTGACATCTAAAAGCGCGTGAAATTTTAGCATATTAAATTTGGTTTGAAATCTAAATTAGGATATATTTTCTTGTGGCTTGACCCCGCCCAAAAACGGATACAAGTTTCCGACACTCGTCGTGGGGAGATCAAAATTTTAGACTCTGGTTCAAGCTCCCAGATTCATCGGTCGAATCAATCGAAAATCGAAAATCGAAAATCGACTGACCGTATTTTATAGGGGTGTACCGAAAGTGGGAAGGGTGCATAATTTTATACCGACTATAATTAAGTAAAAATGATTGGTTGCACCCAGCCTGATATGCTAAATTTGTTTCAAAACAGCAGCGAGATTAAGAAAAGCATAAGTTAATATATAAGACCGCAAGCTTGTTATCCCACTAAATTTTTTATGTGCAAGGCGTATGCCAGACCTCTCGACTTCGGCTCCTGAAAACTCCTCAAACCCCCAACCAGCTCTGCTGCCGCCGATTTTAAGAATTTTTGCAGCATTTCCAGATTACGATCGGGGCAATAGATTGTACGCCGCAGGAAGGTACGAATCGGCAGTCCTTTGCTACGGAAAAGCGGTTCAAATTAAGCCGGACTGGGCTAGGGCGTGGCTGAATCTGGGCAAAGCTTACAAGCAACTGCACTCCTACGCAGAAACCGTAGCCTGTGCCGATCGAGCTACAGCAATTAATCCCGAAGAATACTGGGCTTGGATGCTGCGCGGCACAGGGCTGTTAAGTTTGCAAAATCACTCAGAAGCGATCGCGGCTTTCGACACCGCAATTCAAATCAATTCAGAAAAGCACGAAGGTTGGTATCAGCGGGGCAGAGTTTTAGAGGAATTGCAGCAGTGGGATGCAGCCGCAACCTGTTACAAAAGAGCAACCCAACTTCATCCGAATTTACCCGCCATGTGGTATCGGCAAGGCAACGTGTTGGTTCAAGCGGAGCGCTATCCTGAAGCCGTGGCCGCTTTTGAGCGCGCGCTGAAACTCGTCCCGACTAATTGGGAAGCTTGGCTGAACCGAGGTTTGGCTTTGATGAAAGCCGAACGCTACGCTGAAGCTGTAACTTCTTACGATCGCGCCATTCAACTACAACCACAAAATAGTCTGGCTTGGTTCAATCGGGGCATTGCTTCAGCAAAATTGCACAAATATGCAGAAGCCGTGACAGCTTACGATCGCGTACTGCAAATGCAGCCCAACGACTGCGAAGCTTGGTTTTATAAAGGAATGGCCCTCAAACACCAGTGGGCCGACGCGGCAATTGCTTGTTTCGATCGGGCAATTCAAATTAATTCTTTGTATCCCGAAGCATGGATCGGGCGCGGTCAAACACTGTCAGAAGCGAGAGATTTTGAAGGGGCGATCGCTGCATTTGACCAAGCAATTCAAATTAATCCGAATTTTCCCGAAGCTTGGCTAGGTAGAGGCATCGCCCTAGCAGGATTGGAACGCTACAAAGAGGCAATTATCGCTTACAGCAATGCCCTACAAATTGAAGGTAATTTTCTAGAAGCTTGGAACTTGCGAGGCGAAGCTTTGGAAAAATTACAGCAATACGAAGAAGCGATCGCCTGTTTTGATAAAGTAATCTCTCTGACTTCAGAAGCAGAAATTACATCAAAAGTAGGGTTGCAGCAAGGCGCAGCGCTGGAAAAATTGCAGCGTTACGAAGAAGCCGTCGCAGCTTACAACCGCGTACTAAAAATTGTGCCCGACAATTTTGAAGCTTGGTTGCAACGCGGCAACGCTTTGTCAAAATTGCAGCAGTACGAACAAGCTCTAGCATCATACGATCGAGCAATTACTGTCTGGCCGGACAACTATCAAGGCTGGGTGCAGCGAGGTGTGATTCTAGGGGAAATGCAGAACTATTCCCAAGCACTCGTCGCTTTTGACCAAGTGATTCAACTCAAGCCAGACAACTGGGAAGCTTGGGCGCAGCGGGGCGACGTTTTGCAAAAAATGCAGCGAACTCAAGATGCCATTAGCTCTTACGGAGTCGCCCTCGAAATCAAACCCGATTACTACGAAGCTCTAGTTAGTCGAGAAGAATTGAGACTTAAGGGCACGATGTCAGGAAAGTGGTGAGGAATGAGAATTAAATAACTTACAATGCGTGATGGTTCTTGTGGCATGGGCGTCCCGCCCGCCCTTTCTGGACGGGCGGGACGCCCATCCCACAATAACAATTAAAAGTGTAAGTTATTTAATTCGCGATCCTTAATATCATGTCCGATAGATTGACCATAATATCCCGGCAGGGCGGGTTTTTGAGATTGTTAATTATTGGCAGATATTGGCAGGTGAACCCGCCCCTACCTGATTTGGGGTAATCGACCGGACATGATATAATTATTACTTTTTTATATAGCATTACTCGGAAATCTCTGCTTCAAAACAGGCATTACCGGACAAGGTTTTTGCTCCTGTAAATTCTCTGGTTTGTTCCAAGTAAAAGGGCCTTTTTTCTCCGCCGCCATCCACAACAAACTTTTTGCTCGCGTCATCGCCACATACAGCAGTCGAAACTCTTCTGCTGTTTTCAAATAACCTGCTTGTTCCCACGCTTCGCCTAGATTTGGTAAAGGATATTTTTCGTGCAAACTTGCTCTAATTTGTGCTCTCGCTACCTCTGCTAAAGTGAAATCTCCTAAAAATCGGGTTTGCGGCAAAACTCGCAAATTTCCGGGGATGGTTTGTTCGTGCAGAAACGGCAAAAATACGCAATCCCAATCCAATCCTTTAGCTTTGTGCATGGTAATAATTGTTAGTTGACCTTTGCTGGTATAGCGTTCTTCTATTTTGTCGTCTGCATCCACAGGTTCAAATCTTTCGGAACTGACAATTTCGCTTAGTACATCCAAAATATTACGCATTGAATTGTTGCCGGCTGTTTGGATTGCTACCCGTTCTGCTAATTTGTCGGCGGTGGCTAATTCTGTTTGGTCGTATTGCAGCGCTAAGGCTAAGAAGGAAATGATTTGGTAGGGCGGCAGTTCTAAGCTAGCTTGCAGCAAACCGCAGCAAAAATAGCGACATTTGCGAACGGGGTCTGACTGCTGCGGGTCTAGCGGGCCTGGGTAAAGGAATTGTTCGGGGCTGGTAGCAAAAGCATTGTAGTCTTGTTTGGGGATCAGTTGTCGATCGCTCAAAATCTTTAAGGCTGCTTTCAGGTAGTCTGGAGAGTGCGGGCGATCGAGGAATTGCAGCAGTGTTAAGATTTCCCAAGGTACTTGAGAATGTCTGTCCCGTTCTCCCACATCCTCAATTTTAATCCCGTATTTACGCAAATCAAAGCTTAATCCGTGTTTTTGAGGATTTTCTAGCACTTCTTTGATAAACTTACCTTGTTTGTTTTCCCGCACCAAAATAGCCATCGATTTCAGATTTTCTAACGGCAATTTTGCACTATTTTCCCCTTCGCTAGCTTCCGCACCTGAATCGATAGCTTTTTCATTCCTTGCGAATTCAAAATCGGCTGGTAAAAATTCCTCAACTAACTCCATTACCCGCTTGCCAATCAACTCAACTGTATGGTAAATATCGCGGGGAGTATGCAATTCTAATCCTCGACCAATGGGATCAGGATTGGCATTATGCTGCGGGTCATCGCTGGGTACTGGCTTAATAGTTTGGTCGCGAAAAGGCTGTTCCGTTCCCGCTAATTTCGAGCCATTTACCCATTGCAACATAAAGTTAGCGGCATCGATAATTACCTGGGTGCTGCGGCCTGCACCGTCCATTGTCGCTAACTTCTTCTCTACTTCGCACTCATCACAAAATTGGTTAAAATAAATCGGATCGGCGGGAGTGAAAGTAGAATTAATTGCTTGATTTGGGTCGCCAACTCTGATAAAATTGGGAGGTAAAGTAGGATGATCGGGATCGATCGCCAATGTTTCCAAAAGCCGAGTCTGCAAAGGTGTCGAATCCTGCGCTTCGTCCTCAAAAACGGCAAATACTTGCTTTTGCTCGATCGCCCTCGCCCTCGGATTTTCCAACACCCGCAAAGCTGCTAAAATCATCTCGTCGTAATCTATAAATTCCCGACTCCTCAACAAAGCCTGATATTTTTGATATAAACCCCCAGCTACAGCTAAAATCTCATAACCGTCCCCAGTATCAAGAGCATTCATTTCTAACAACTGTTCGGGAAACAAACCAGAAGATTTCGCCTCGTGAATCACAGTTTTAGCTACCTGCGGCAAAATTTCCGTCCGCAAAACCGATTGTCGCCGCAGCCTCTCCGTTTCCTCTCCATCGAATTGCTGTCCTTCCAACAAAACTTGATATCTGCGGGGATTTTCAGCAATCCAAAGTTCTACACAGGTACGAATTAATCGGTGACTTTGAGTGGGAGTAACTAAGGTTGAATTTTCTAAATTTAAACCTGACAAATCAGGATGGCGCATCGCAATATTCAAAGCTAAACCGTGCAAAGTGTGCACGGCAAAACCGCCTTGAGATAAAGACAATTGGGCCAATCTTTCCCGAATTTTAGTTTTAATATTAGCAGCAGCCGATCGCGTAAATGTCACGACAATTAACTGGCGGCGGCTGTGAAGCTGGTTGCGGGCGATCGCAATTGCCGACGCAGCAGCCATTCCCGTAGACTTCCCGGCCCCCGGAACCGCCGAAACAGCAAGGGGGCCGCCTTGCCAATCCGCCATGTCCTGCTGCCCCGCACGCAAGCTTTCGCGAATTTTAAGGCAAGCTTGTTCTCGCAAAACTGCGGCAGAGTCTAACCCAGAGGAAATGTTGCCAGGGCGATCGATATTCGTTGTCGATCGCATAAAATCAGAATCAAATTCATCAGTCATTATTACATCCGCGTTTATCTGCGTTCATCTGCGGTTAAGAATAAAAAAATCTGCAACCTCTACCGTTTCCATTTCGGTATCGGCTAAACTAACACTATCTATTGAAGCTTAAATTAAAATCAGCATAAAATTCAATACCCAAGCCTTTTTTAGAGGAGTCACCCAAATGAAAACTCACCTCAAAATCAATTCCCCCCCGCCCAAGCCAAACCCAAACCCAGCCAACAACAGCACAACTCGTTTTGCTGTTGCGGTATTCTTAACTTTATCTTCCACAATTGCTTTGCCTAGCTGCGGAGGAGCTCAAACGTCCAGCAGCGCTCCCGGCGGCGCAGGTTCATCCAGCATCCGTGAAAACCAAGTGGCCGAATCGGCTCCACAATCGGCACCAGCACCCGAGCCAGCAGCCCAAAGGTCAAAAACTCCTGGTTCATCAAAAAAAGCAGCAGAAACGACCGCAACCCGTCCCCAACTGATTAAAAAAGCCGAACTCAGCGTAGTTGTCAAATCTATTGACGCCAGCACTAAATCTATTACCAATATTGTCGAAAAACAGCAAGGCGATATCTTGGGTTTCCAAAATCAAAAGCCCCCGGATTCGAGTGTCCGCCAAACCGCGTCTGTGGAGATTCGCGTGCCTCAAGAACGGTTAGAAACTACTTTAGACGCTTTGGCAAAACTCGGAACTGTAGAGAACCGTGCTCTGACGGCTGAGGATGTTACCGATCAATTAGTTGACAATGAGGCTAGGCTGCGGAACCTTCGCAAATCGGAGGAAATGGTGTTAAAAATTATGGAGCGATCGGGTTCTGTCGGTGATGTACTCAAAGCTGCTCAAGAGTTGAGCAATATTCGGGAGTCGATCGAACGCATTGACGCTCAGTTGAAAAGTTTGCGAAATCAAGTAGCCTATTCGACTATTAGCTTAACTCTAGAAGCAGCAGTATCGGCGCAACAAACTCCCGAACCTTCTCTAGGTTTGCGGGTACAGGAAACTTGGGGGAAAGCGACTCATTCTGTGGGTGAATTGACGCTAGGTTTGTTTGGTTTGGGTATTTGGCTGTTGGCTTACAGTCCTTATTTTCTGTTAATTGGGGCTGCGGTTTACGGCTTTAATCGATTTAAGAAACAGCATTCTGTTCCGCAAATTCAAGAACCGAAACCGCCTCAGTAGTCAGTTGACTGTTGGCTGTTGACTGTTGACTGTTGACTGTTGACTGTTGGCTGATAACAACTAACAACTGATACCTAACAACTGACAACTGACAACTGACAACTGACTAATCATCAATTTGCCATCCATCTTTGGTATAGTCTTCATCCACAATCTTTTTCGGACGCATCACCAGAACAACTCGCCCCAAAATAGGAATATCCGGGGATTGTTCAAACCAGTACAATTCTAAATTGCCAGCGTTATCTGCGAGGAAATAACTGTCAGCATCCCACTGTCTTTGAGCTCGATCGGCAATAATCAAAACTTCTTCAACTTTGCCTTGCAGCGGTACCGGCAATTTATCGCTCATGTCCAAAACAGCCACCGGATCTTCAGCGTTCAAAATTACCTGCCATCCGGGAATCGCCACCCAAGCTCCGGCTCCGGAAAATTTTACCATTCTGAACGGCTCGATTTCCTCCGGTAAAGGCACTGCCAGCAAATCTGTCGTAGAAAGCGGCAATTTGCCCACAACCGGGACAACGCGTGGCAATTGTTCTTCGGTATCGAGCCTGTAGACAGGCAAGCGGGGCGCTTCTCGTCTCGGAACTACGGTAAAATCGACGAGCAACTGCTCGATTTGCGCCCTAGCGGTTTGGCTGCTAGCTAATTTTAAACCGCGAGCAATTAAGCGCGATCGCTCTTGCAAATCGCTTTTCTGTCTCGCTAATTGCCAGCATTGGTAAGCCATAGCATCGCCGGGAGTGTCTGTGAACCCTTGGGGGAGACTCCCGAAGTGGGAAAACTCCTTGATCGCTTTAGCAACTTGGCGAGCATCGTCAACATCCAAGTTGTGGGTTAGCATCAAAGCAGCCGCCCCGGCACGCTCTACTTGAGAGAGAATCCGAAACTCGTATAAGATATCGCTACCTTTGCCCAAAAAGTGCGATCGAACTTCCTCTGAAGCCCCAGCATTTACCATGCTGGTGTAGACTTGGGCTGCGACGCTTACTTGATTTTGCTGAATTGGCTCAAAACCAGTTTCTTCAAAAATCCTTTGAGAGTTGTAGCCAGCTTTTAGCAGTGCAGTGCAGGCCTGTCCCCACTCTACCCAAGTGCCTTCTTTTCGGCGGAGCGATCGAATTAACTTTTCGGCATCCACAGCATTGGTGGAGGGTGCAGATGCAGCCTGGGAGGAATCTTGCGGTGTATCAGTCATAATTGAATCAAAAACTAAGGCTAAGTTATGTGTTATTGGATACCGGCAAGGCTCGTGTCGCGGCAGAGCGATAGATTAATAGTAAGTGAGTTATGAGACTATTGTTACCGGAAAACGAGAGGAAAGCCCCCGACTTCAGGCGTGGGGATGAACTCGGCAGCGGAGGTGGCTACCTACAGTCTTAGAAAAATCCTGGTTGATTTCTAAAAGCATGATATGATTATATCATGCTAACAGTAACTCACGAGTACAAACTACGTCCAACCAAATCTCAAGTTCAAATATTTGAGATTTGGTTGTCTGTTTGTCGTCAGGTTTATAACTATGCCTTGCGAGAACGGAAAGATTGGGTGAATTCTCGTAAGTCTTCTGTTAATGCTTGTTCGATAGTTGGTGAGTATATTATCTCACCGGATACTCCTAGACCAACCTATGCTAGTCAGTGCAAAGGTTTGGCAGAAGCTAAGAAGCATTGTCCCGAATTAAAGACCCCTCATTCGCAAGTATTGCAGCAAACTTTAAAGGTTTTAGAGTCGGCATTTGTGGCAATGTGGGATAGAGGGCATGGGTTTCCTCGCTTCAAAAAACGGATGCGATCGTTTGTTTTCCCGGCTGTTAAGGATGCAGCAGTGGAGAATGGAAAGGTTAATCTGCCTAAGATTGGGTGGGTAAGGATGAAAATGTCTAGACCCACACCAGAGGGTTTTATACTCAAGCAAATTAGAGTAGTTAAAAGGGCATCAGGATATTTTGTCATGCTGACCTACCAGTTAGCAGTCAACCTGCCCGCTCGCCCACCGTCAGGACATCCATTAGGGGTAGATATTGGGATTGACAAATACCTCGCAACTTCAGATGGAGAATTAGTCAACAGACCGAGATTTTTTCAGGCACTTCACCGCGAGTTGAAATCACTGCAGCGAAGATTAAAGCATCAAAGAAAAGGGTCTAATAATTGGCTTGCTATCCAGAAAAAGATTGCTAGAATTCATCAAAAAATCAGTGATACCAGAAAGGATTGGCACTATAAATTAGCTCATAGGTTATGTGACCAAGCAGGAATGATATTCATTGAGGATATCAATTTTAAGGCTTGGGCAAAGGGGATGTTCGGTAAACATAGTCTCGATGCAGCCTATGGTCAATTCTTCTCGATTCTGTCTCATGTGTGTTGGAAGCGCGGGGTGTATTTTGCTCGTGTTGATAAAAACTATACGAGTCAAATTTGCCCCCAATGTGGAACCCATACTGGTAAGAAAACCTTGGATGTCAGAATCCATAGTTGTCAGTCGTGCGGGTACACCACTGACCGCGATACAGCAGCAGCACAAGTAATTAGAGACAGAGGTATCCTTGCGGTCGGGCAGCCCGTGAGTAAAACTGCTTCTGGAGGCGTTCTATCGGGGATCGATAGTAATATCGGTCTAGAGTCGAGCCTTTGAGAGAAGAATCCCCCGCATTCTATGCGTGGGGAGTGTCAAAGAATAGTTGCTCGCCTAAATTTACAAAGGGGAGTTTATCGTATTGTTATGGATAATGCCATTTCAGAGCTAGATCAAATTAAACGCCAGCTCATGACCCTACACAGACCGAAAAAGCCCAAAATGCTGGTAGTAGACGACGAACCAGACAATCTGGATTTACTCTACCGCACTTTCCGACGAGATTTTAACGTGCTCAAAGCTGAGAGCGGAATTCGCGCCTTGGAAGTCCTCGGCATCGAAGGCGAGGTCGCCGTCATCATTTCCGACCAGCGGATGCCCGAAATGAAGGGAACGGAGTTTTTGAGCAAAACCGTACCCCAGTTTCCGAATACGGTCAGAATTATCTTGACTGGTTTTACGGATATTGAAGACTTGGTGGATGCGATTAACTCAGGACAGGTTTATAAGTATATCACCAAGCCTTGGGACCCGAACGAACTGAAAATGGTGGTGCAAAAGGCAGCCGAGACTTATGAAATTCTCAAGCAGCGGACTGAGGAATTGGATCGCGCTCAAAATCAAATACAACTGTTAGCAACAATCATGCAAACGGCTGTGGATTATCCGAGTTTGGAAGCAAGTTTAGATCCAATTGCTACTGCTATAAGTGATAATTTTTTGGCAGACTTTTGCATTTTGCAACTGGTGGAAGGAAATGTTTTAATACCAGTCCAAGGCTGTCACACCACGGGTTCAACTGTGGAAAATTGGCTGGCGGATGACCCTCTGGTTCGAGAAGCAATTACCTCTCAAACTATTCAGGGTGCTGTGAATATTGGCAACGACACAAACCTAGCGAGTCTGCCGCACTATCAGAAATCCGGCATTCAAGCTCACCTCAGCATCCCGGTGAGTCACAAAGGTCGATCGATCGCCCTAATTTCCATGCAGTGGAAGCAACCTTGTTCCCTGCGCCCCGACGAACTCACAACCGTTCACCTCGCCGCTCAAGAAGTTGCTTTGGTATTGACGAGTTTTCAGGGTCATTAGTCATCAGTCAGTCGATTTTAGATTTTAGATTTTAGATTTTAGATTTTAGATCGACTTGCAGCGCAGTGAATCTGGGAGCTTGAACAAAAGTCTAAAATTTTGGAATCTCCACGACGATTGTCGGGAGCTTGTACCTGTTTTTGGGCGGGTTCATTAGTCATTAGTTGTCAGTCATTAGTTATTAGTCGGCTCTCTGTCTTGAGTTTAAAATAATAGCAAAGGAAGGATTTAAGACAAAATCTCGCGGAGAGCTAACAATAAAAAGCATTAATGACTGGCGACAGCATGACATGAATGCACGGATTAGTTATTTTGTTCCGGCTGACCAATTACCAATTATCAATCACCAATGAAAAACGAGAAATGACTAATAACGCCGAACAAATTAAAACTATATTTAATCGAATTGCACCAGTTTACAATCAATTGAACGACTGGTTGAGCTTTGGGCAACACCGGATTTGGAAGCAAATGGCGGTGAAATGGAGCAGTGCGGGCCCCGGAAATACTTGTTTAGACTTGTGCTGCGGTAGCGGGGATCTAGCTTTGTTGCTGGCTAAACAAGCAGGGCCGACTGGTTGCGTATTTGGAGTAGATTTTTCCGCCGAACAATTGGCCGTGGCTGCTAGGCGCGATCGACCTTTTCTCACCCCTGCTAGTCCCATTTCCTGGGTAGAAGCTGACGCCCTAGACTTGCCTTTTACTGACAATTACTTCGACTGCGCCACAATGGGTTACGGGCTGCGTAACGTGACTGACATCCCCCGCAGTCTTCAGGAATTGCACCGCGTGCTCAAACCCGGTGCCAAAGCAGCTATTCTCGACCTCCATCGCCCCAGCAATTCCCTAATGCGGAGCTTTCAGCAGTTTTATCTAGACACTCTCGTAGTGCCCATTGCTCAGCAATTTGGCATGACTCAAGAATATGCTTACATTAATCCTAGTTTAGAAAAATTCCCGATCGGCCAGCAACAAGTCGCGATCGCCAACAAAGCCGGATTTGCCGCCGCCACCCACTACCCCATTGCTGGAGCTATGATGGGAGTATTGGTATTAGTCAAAGCAATTGAAAATTAAAAGTGGTTGCAGTTTCGGTCGATCGAATACTCCAGATCAAAATTTTAGACCCAGGTTCACCCCCCCAGATTCATCTGTGGAGTAAATCTAAAATCTAAAATCTAAAATCTAAAATCTTATGAATCCCTCTGACATTTGGCTGTTGTTGGCCCCACCTGTAGTGGGAGGAATTATTGGCTATTTCACTAACGATATAGCTATCAAAATGCTGTTCCGCCCCTATCGAGCTATTTACATCAAAGGGCGGAAGTTGCCTTTCACTCCCGGCTTGATCCCCCGCAACCAAGAGCGTTTAGCAAAGCGAATTTCCGACACAATCATGGGTTCGCTGCTGACGCCACAGGAACTGCAAAACTTAGCGCGCCGCCTCCTGCAAACCGAGCGGATGCAGTCGGTGATTCTCTGGTTGTTACAGTTGGCGCTGGATCAGGTAAAAGCAGACGCAGAGCAAAAAACGGCTAAAATTCTCGCTAACATTCTGCGAGATTTGCTGGGGGAATCTGTGCCGCGAATTCTCAAAGTTTTGGCGCGCCGGGAAGATTTTTTAGAAGCTCAGCTTAATCAAATTTTTGACCAAGTTTTGCTGGAGATTCAGCTAACGGAAGCTCAGGCGGCTCAGCTTGCTGAGTGGTTGTTGCAGGTAGTAATACCACCGGAAGTGCTGCGGCAGGCTTTAATTGACTTTTTGACGGATCGCAATATTTCGATCATCGATGAAGGGTTTCGAGAAAAAACCAGCGGCACTTATTGGGTAGTAGCAAATTTGTTTGGTTTGCGGAACACTTTAACTCGGCTGCGGACTTTTTGTCTGGATGACAGAGAAGCGACAAATCAGCGCTTAGCAGAGTTAACTATTTCTTTGGGAATTCGCGGGCGAATTCAGGAATGGCTGCAAAATTTGTCGATGCAAAATTTACCGGTTTCGACTGTGAGACAGTTGCGAAAAACTATGCGCGACAGTGTTCGCAGCTATGTTCAGCAGCGGGGAACAGATGTACTTGAGGGGTTGAGTAAATCTATTGACTGGGAAAATATTTCGCGGTTGATTCTCAATCGCTTGCAAACTTCAGCGGTGATGAGCGCTTCCCTGGGAATTGTCAGCAAAGAACTGGCTTTGGTTTTAGAGCGCTATCTAGAACGGGATTTAGAAAATATTGTAGCTCAGGCTATCCCAATTTTGAATATTGACCAGGTGATTGTCGATCGAGTCAAAGGTACTTCTCCTGAAGAGTTGGAGTTAGCAATTCAGGGAATTGTCAAAAGCGAGTTGCAGGGAATTGTAAATTTAGGAGGCATTTTGGGTGTTTTTATTGGCTGTTTGCAAACAGTTGTGCTTTTGCTTCAGCGGTGATTTGTTTCGGCAGTTGTGAGATATTTGTTGTAGTCTAATATTCGCTTGACTTGCGCCCACATGACCAAAAACCTGGTTTTGCGACCGTATTGGCGACCTCAGCCAGAGGATTTTTGGTAGAAACCGGGTTTTTGTGGCCCAATCCTAATTTACTTATTTTCTAAATCTATGCCAGCTCCAAATTCGGACGATCGCACAAACATCCCAAAAAACCCGCGCAACCTCAGCCGCCAACAATACGAGCGTTTAACCGCAGAAATGGCCACTCCCTACCGGCCTCTGCGACAGTTTGTTTACGTAGCTTGTGGCGCTTCGGGCTTTATCGGCGGCTTGGTTTTCCTCGCTAAAATTGCCTCTGGCCGCGAAATTGGCTCTGCTTTGCCCAATTTTGCCCTCCAAGTCGGAGTTGTGGCCCTGATGGTGTTCCTGTTTCGCTGGGAGCAGCGCGCCGAGGGCCGCTCCCCGAAGTCGAAGTAACAAAAATGTACAAATCGAGACAAAAATTTATCTTAGGCAAGAAAAAGTTATAAATATAAAGAAATTATTATGAAATCGTGGTTTTCCAGCGATCCCTGTAATTATAAGAATGTGGGTTCAATTGGGGTCAGCAAATTTAAAGGCCCTAATCATAAACCGCTTGTAACTCGTTCAATTGGGGTCAGCTTTCATAAAGACCCTAAATATATAAAATAAATTTAAGCCCAACGCCAGCCTTCACTGATAGAAGAGCTGGCGTTAGGCATTTTGCTAGGATCGAGAGATTGAGCGAGAGAATCAGTAGGGTTTGCATCCCGCACACAGAGGCCCGTAGCAGCGTCCTGAACAGAGTTTTTTGCCTAGCATCCGGTATCGGTAATACCAGTTCCCAAAAATCATGCAACTCTAGGCCCATACTCGAAACCACGACGATCAGTCATTCGCAGTTCTAAAATCTAAAATCTAAAATCTAAAATCTAAAATGGTATAAGTGTTGGGGCGATCGAATAATGTGGCATTTCCCGAATACCTGAGCCTGTACAGTAACTAATAAGATGTGTCAAAGTCGAAGTAGAAAAAGATGTTGGGAGATTTGACTATGGGTCGAGCATTTTTCAAAAAGCGGTGGACGTTATTTTTAGCAGCAGGCGCGGGAATTGTATTTTACAGTAATGCTGCTGTGGCTGCCGAAAAGGTAGTGCTCAAATACAGTGCGATCCGAATGACTTTACCAGTCAGCGAATTAGAAATTTTTGTAGAAACTGGAAAAATGTCGCCCGGCTTAGAAATGCTGCTGGGAAAAGCAAAAAAAGACCCGGAATCCGTTCGCAACAGTCTGACGAGACCGGTGAAAGTCAGTCAAAGCTTTTTGGATCGGACGCTTAACAGCAAGGTTGGGGAAATAATCCTCGATGAAGTGGGTGAGGTAATTCGCACTCCTTCTGGGAATGCAAATCGAGAAGCTTTGAGATCTGCCTTGGTGCTGTCTGCAACTAATGATAACGAGATTACACTGCTGGAAGCGATGAAAAATTATCCTACTCCAGAAGTTTATGTTGAGGGCGATCGTTTAGTTGAAGCTTACGGCAAACTTGTAGCTTTGTCAGAACAATTGGGCGGCGTGTCAGAACGGCTGCAAGACGTTTTGAACAAGATTCGTCTGCCTAGATTGTAGTGGATTTGGTCGAGGACGGTTGATTGCTTTGATCGATCGCAGAATGTTGCTGAACCTGCATCAATTACAGGAAAGTTACATTTTTTTTGTGCAAAATTTGCCTAATTTTTACACCACTACAAAAAAATCTAACTCCAGGCAAGCTCCAAACCAGACGGGAATCAGTCATTCTTAATTCTAAAATCAAAAATCAAAAATTAGATAACTTCGCTGTCTAATCTAGAGGGTGCATCTCACTTTGGCAAATACATCAAATTGAAAGTTGACCGTTGAGATAAGCACAGCGAAGAGAAAGGATAGA
>NZ_JAUBUC010000108.1:0-20726 GCF_036705285.1 Microcoleus sp. B4-C1
GAAAAATCTTCTCTTTATCCCTTGGGCAAGTCTATTGCAACTAGATTAACTGCTACCCCTACTTATTGAGCCGATACGTGGTTTGCTTCTTCTGCCGAAGTCACAGCCTCACATCAGCAGTTGTGGATAGTCGGCAAAAATGACACTATTTTCACATTTGTATTGCTAACAATGCTAGTAATAGCTTTGCACGAATTAGGTCACGCTTTCACGCTCAAACACTACGGCGGCATAGTTAAAGAAATTGGATTGTTGTTTATGTGTCTCATCCCCGGATGTTACACAGATACAACCGACCAATACAGTTTAGTCAGGCGGAAACAGCGGCTTTTAGTAGTAGCGGCGGGAGTATTGATTCAAGTAACAATTTGGGCATTTGCTGTTTGGATATGGCTGTTATCTCAGTCCAATCCAATTTGGCATCAAATTAGTTACCTGTTGATGGTAGCAGCAATGCTGACAGTGGCAATTAACTTGAATCCGTTGAATAAATTTGACGGTTATTATTTGTTAGTAGCTGGAACTGGCATTAACAATCTGCGACAAAGGTCGTTTGATTTTTATGTGGACTTGTTGCGGAGGGAGGAGATTGAGGAAGCAGCGGAAACGCAATGGATTTTAGCGGCTTATGCGCCTTTGAGTATAGTTTATACTGTTTGGGCTTTTACTTACTTAATGTCTTTGATAGGAAATTGGGTTTTGTTAAATATTCCGATTTTTTCACCGTAGAGCAATCACGGGCGTCCCGCCCCTACCACGAAATTCAAGTTGATTATTTTAGGGGTTTACTGAAATGAATGTTTATCAAAAGTTGGGTCTTGTTGGCGGAAGTTTGAGTTTTGCTGTTGTCAGTCAATGTTTTTCTGCACAAGCTGCTACTCTAACTCAAGCTTATACTGTGGATCTGGGTTCGCAGCCGTTAAATAGCAGCACGAATGTGGTTTTGCCCAAGTTTAATTCGCTGTTAGGAACGCTATTAAGGGCTTATGTTACGGTTAAATCTACTGTTAATAACACTGTTAGCATTACTCCTTTGACTGGAGATTTTCTGGGGACGGCGGCGAGTAATGCAAGTATTGCTGTGAATATTCCGCTGTTAAAAGTTGACCCTAATTTGACTTTAAGTGTGTTAGCCAGTCCGCCGGAAACGAGGATTGCTAATGGCGCTACGGGAAGTGTTAGCGGTTCGGCTGCCGGTGTTGTGTCAAAGAGTTATGATTCCCAGCAGTCTCTGAGTGCGTTAAGTGGATGTGATGGTGATACTTTTATCGCAGGTTTGATGACTAATGGTTTTACTCAAGTTATAGGGAATCCTGTTAGGGGAAATTTCGACGGTAAGGTTGCGGTTAACACTACAGTTAGTGCAATTTATGAGTATGAACCTGTACCGGAACCGATGACTGCTGTTGGTACGTTGCTGGCTGCTGGAATGGGTTTGTGGTGGAAGAAAAAGGCGGCAAAAAAGGTGTAATATTAATTTGAAGTTTCCCCTAGCCCCCCTTAATTAAGCAGGGTGGATAGGGGGAATCTCAAAGTTCTCCCTATTACTCGCAGCCCAGAAAAAAATAAATTCCCCAAAACACTTGACAGATTCGCGGAGGTATGGCAGAGTAGTAATTCGTGACCGATGCGGAACTGGCGGAATTGGTAGACGCGCATGATTCAGGTTCATGTGGTGCAAGCCTTCCGGGTTCAAGTCCCGGGTTCCGCATTCCCAAGGCAGAAGGAAGTTTGGGGTTAACCCGATACAGGCAATAACCCCATTCGCTCTGCTGAATTAAACAATGCTGACAAGTATTCAAAACCCCCTAGTTAAAGAAATCCGCAAGCTGCACAGCTCGAAGGGACGCAGGGAACAACAATTATTTTTACTCGAAGGGACGCACTTGCTGGAGGAAGCTTGCGCGGCAAAATACCCGCTAGCAACGGTTTGCTGCACTCCCGAATGGCTGGATCAGCACGGGGAACTTTGGGAGCAAGTTGGTAATTTAGCCGATCGCACAGAATTAGTAAGTGCAAAAGTGTTAGAGTCGATCGCCACGACAGTCCAACCCGACGGCATTGTCGCCACCGCACCCCGCACCGCAACAGATCCCGCAAAATTGTCAACTTTAGGAATAGCCCTAGAAACAATCCAAGATCCCGGCAACTTGGGGGCGATCGTCCGCACGGCTGCGGCTGCTAATGCCGACGGTTTGCTGCTGAGCGCAGACAGCGCCGATTTAGACCATCCCAAAGTGCTGCGCGCCTCGGCAGGAGCTTGGTTTAAGCTGCCAATGGCAGTCAGGCCAGATTTAACCGCCGAAGTCTCCGGGTATAAAAATCGAGGAATGCAAATTTTAGCAACTGTCGCCGGGGCCAGTTTAAGTTATTGGGAAGTAGATTTGCGAGTGCCGACACTGATAGTTTTGGGCAACGAAGGCTCTGGTTTGTCGGAAGAATTGAGGAGTTTGGCCGATCGACAAATCCAAATTCCCCTGAGTCGTGGCGTAGAATCTTTAAATGTGTCGATCGCCGCAGCCCTCATCTTGTACGAAGCTCAACGGCAAAGAAGTCAATCGATTTGAGATTTTAGATTTTAGATTTTAGATTGAAGCATTGAGCCCACGGATAAATTCGGGGGCCAGTTTATCGGATACAGGTTTTTTATTTCTGGACGGATGAATCACGTGGCGGGTATCCTGGATGCTTTCGGTCATTAGTTATTAGCCATTAGTCATTAGTCATTATCTGTTGGGGCGGGTTCATCAATATCTGTAACTTCATATTCAGGGCAGCCACGGGGGGCTGCTCCTACAAGATAATGAAACAGCCCTGCCCCTCTACCAATCTCCCCCTCTGAGATGTGGCGGCTTTTGTTTATATTGATGCAAACTGTAAAGCCAGGAAAGCGGATACTCTCGTATCAACAGTCCAGGCTGGCATGAAATAAATGTCAGGAACTCAGGGCTAAAGCCACTGAGCTTGTAAGAAATTACAAGCTATTCTGACCAGCCTAAGTCTTAACTGACTACGTTATTTGAGTCACGACACCGGCGAATGCGAAGCTAGTTTTCCGCTCTGTCATCTGCAATTAAACAGTCTTAAAGTCACGCTCGACAGTGTTGCAGGTCTAAAAAGCTCTTATAACCTTGACCGACAAGCTAACATTACCCGAAAGGGACTCGGAGACAACCATATCTCCATAGAGGGGCAACCATACCCCTCTAACCCCGCAAGGGGATTCAAGGCGATTGAAATCGCCGTGTCGTTTTCCTCTCAGGGCTGAAGCCACTGAGTTTCCCACTTACCGAGTATTTTTTATGAAGAAGTGTAGCCAAGTGCTCTCACAAATGTTAAGATTCTTAACATAACGTAGTATTGTGCACGCCCCAACCAAAACCTAACCTGAGACGGTTCTGACTGGGAGTAGTAGCTAGCTACCATAAAATTAAGCCTCTTTAAATGGAAGGAAAGCGCAAGTCCCCGCCCGCTTTCCTTCCCAGCTAAAGCTAGGGGTTTGCGACTACCGCAAACCTTTAGAGGCACAGATCCTCAGCGGGAAAAGCTCATGAAAACTCTTAAGTCCTCAGATACAGATTCTGTTCGCGCTTACTTGCGGGAAATCGGCCGCGTTCCCTTGTTGACCCATGAGCAAGAAATACTCTACGGGAAACAGGTACAGCGCTCAACCGCACTGCATCAGGAGAAAAATATTTTAGCCGAAGAGTTAGGCCGCGACCCGACGGCGGCTGAATGGGCACAGGCAGTTGGGCTGTCTGAGGCACAGTTGCAGCGGACGATCGAACACGGGGAAAGGGCAAAGCGCCAAATGGTGGAAGCGAATCTCCGCCTGGTAGTGTCTGTTGCCAAGAAATATATCAAGCGCAACGTAGATTTACTGGATCTAATTCAGGAAGGCACGATCGGGATGCAGCGGGGAGTAGAAAAATTTGACCCGACTAAGGGCTACAGATTTTCTACTTATGCTTATTGGTGGATTCGTCAGGCAATTACTCGGGCGATCGCCGAAAAAGGCCGCACCATCCGCTTACCGATCCACATTACCGAAAAGCTCAACAAAATTAAAAAAGCTCAGCGCCAACTTGCTCAACAGCTTGGTCGCGCGGCCACGGCTGCTGAATTGGCATCCGAGTTAGAGTTGACTCCCAAACAGATTCGCGAATATCTCGATCGCGCGCGCCTGCCACTTTCCCTGGACTTGCGCGTGGGAGACAATCAAGATACAGAGTTGGGCGATTTGTTGGAAGATACGGGTACTACCCCGGAAGATTTTGCCCTGCAATCTTCCCTGCGGACTGACTTAGACCAGCTAATGGCGGAACTGACTCAGCAACAGCGAGAAGTGCTCGCCTTGCGGTTCGGTTTAGAAGACGGGCAAACCCTAACTTTGGCAAAAATAGGCGATCGTCTCAACATCAGTCGGGAACGAGTGCGGCAAATAGAACGGGAAGCTTTGACCAAACTCCGCAAGCGCAAGCAAGATATCAACGATTATCTAGCCAGCTAGGTAGATTGGGGATTGGCGATCGGGGTCTCCCCCTTGCAATCCCCAATCTAAAATCGTAAAAACCGCCGCTTTTAATTCGGTTGTGCCCACTTGGTTGCTATGATTGTCCTGCTACATTAGTAATTACTTAGTAATAAATATCAGCAGCGATCAGATAAGGGTTATTTAATTTAACCGCCCGCGTCTAACATAACAAGCTGTGTCTGAAACGGAGGTACTCGTGAGCAACTCATCTAATAAATCCCCAGAATTCTTTGAAGAAGACGGAGAAAATGCCAACTTATTATGGCAATACGTGCAGTCAATGGCTCCCGACACAGTTTCTCAGTTGTCTAAGCCGACTTCTCACGAAGTGTTTCAAGTAATGGAACGAAATATTGTTGGACTATTGGGGAATTTGCCTTCGGAACACTTCGGGGTGACAGTGACTACCAGTCGCGAACATTTGGGTAGATTGCTCGCCTCGGCTATGATTAGCGGTTATTTTCTCAAAAATGCCGAACAGCGAATGACTTTTGAAAAGTCCATACAAGCCAGTGAGAGACATGGCTCGGACGATTAGTAGATTCTTAACATTTAAGTGATCCAAGTGTCAAGCCCCCCCTCGCAAGATGGGGGCTTAATATTTTAGATTTTAGATTTTAGATTTTAGATTTTAGAGGGTTGATTTTAGATTAAATAATTGAATAATTATTGATATTATTCTTACATTCCCAATTCCCCATTCCCCATTCCCCATTCCTAATTAATATGTCTCTTCCTCCTGTTGCCCACAAAGTTATCGGCGTTGCTGCAATCTGGAACGATCGCCAACAAATTTTGATTGACAAGCGCCGACAACATGGACTGCACGGGGGTTTCTGGGAGTTTCCGGGCGGAAAAATAGAGCCTGGGGAAACAATCGAAGCTTGCATAAAACGGGAAATTATGGAGGAGTTGGGGATTGTCGTAGAAGTTGGCGATCGCTTGATTACAATTGACCACGACTACACTAAATTTACAGTTAGATTATACGTGCACCACTGCCGCCACGTCAGCGGTGAACCGCAAATGATCGAATGCGATGAAATTCGCTGGGTGACACTCGACGAAATTGACCAATTTACTTTTCCCAAGGCAAACGCACAGATTATTGCTGCACTGCGGAAAATTTGAGCTGTAATATAAAATTCGGTTGCTACTGAACAACTGACAAATGACAGCTAACTTTTATTTTTGGACGGGCAGAGTAAAGTGAAAACAACTGCCTCTATCGGGTACGGAGTCTACCCAAATTTGACCGTAGTGCGCGCGGATGATGCCTTGACACAGAGACAGCCCAATGCCGTAACCGTCTTTTGATTTATCTCGCTGCAACCGAAAGCTGTCTTCAAAAATGCTCGCGCAATCTTCTTCAGGAATTCCCGGCCCGCTGTTGCAAATGCTGACTTGAACTTTGTAAGCGGTGCGGTGGAGAATGGACAGATTAACCGTTCCTTGGTCTGGGGTGTACTTGCTGGCGTTGTCAAGCAGGTTGACCATGACTTGTTTGATGCGATCGGGATCGGCATAAACCAAGGGTAAATCTGCGGGAATGTCTGTTTCTATGTTCAGACTTTTCGCCTGAAATTTGTCTTGAAACTGCAAGATTACATCTTGACAAATCGCTCCCAGTTCGATTCTTTTTGGTTCAATGTGGAGTTGAGCGTTTGTACCCCGGGCTGCTTGCAGGATATCTGTAATCATACGATCGACAATTCGGATTTGGCGCCGGGCTTGTTTCATCAAATGAGCCGCCAGACTGGGAGTCAAACGCGACTTTTCCCCCTCTTTCACCTTCTGACTTGACTCCAAAGTCTCCAAAGCCAAAGATGCGGCAGTCAACGGATTACGCAAGTCGTGAGCTAGCATCGCAATAATCCGGTCTTTCAACTGCAACTGCTCTTGCAAGTGTTCTTTTTCCTGTTTGAGGCGAAAAACTTCATCAGAAAGCTGCACAAGTTCGGCCGCGCAAGCAACGGAATAGATGGGTTTTGCGTCAGTCAGGGTTTCCGCAATAGCTGCGGCCGACTGCTGCCCAGGTGTGTATTCGTCTACAGAACGCTTCCAGCGGGGCCACCAGTGTTCGAGTTGGGCGATTAAATTGCTGCCGGCGAGAGTTTGTCGCGGATCGGGATGAATTTTGAGCAGCGAGGGAGTGGCTACAAGTTTAAAGTGTTCGGCTAAATCGGGCTGTTCTCCTACGTCGATGATTTGAAGCTCAAAGTCGCACTCTGCCTTCAAATCCTTTAGGGACTTGCGGATGTGTCTGGTCTGTTCCCTGGAAGAGGGACGCTTGTCTACGAACAGCAAAAGCTGTAAAAGCGGTGCGGGATTTACCGGCTGTTCGGGAGAACAGTCAGTGCCGCTGGTGCCGAGTGTTGGATGGACGCTGTTGAGCTTTTCGATCGGGTGAAAATAATTGAGCATTGCCGAGCCGAGTTATTTCACTTCTACTTTAATTTAATACTTACTTTAGATTTATGCTATTGTCCGATAATTTCATTACAGGCGGGCCGATGATATTTTTGAGATGGAAGAAAAATGAGTCGCTGCGGGTGGTGGTTCAAGTGGCGGCCGCCTTTTTTGTGCTGTGCCTGTTGCTGACGCTGCACCGCTACTACAGCTTTTACGCTACTTACGACCAAGGCATTTTCAATCAACTTTTTTGGAACGGCACTCGGGGTCACTTGTTTGAGAGTTCCCTCTCTTCGGCTTTGTCCACTAATGTGGTTCACCAAAACCAGCTCCCGGAAGTATCTTACTACCGGTTGGGGCAGCATTTCACCCCGGCGCTAATGCTGTGGCTGCCAATTTACTCGCTGTTTCCCTCGCCCGTCACTTTGACGGTGTTGCAGGTGACTTTAATTACGGCGGCTGGAGGAGTGCTCTATGCTCTCGCCAGACACTATCTGGAACCCCGGCTGTCGGCGACAATTGTTGTGAGCTATTACTGCGCTAACGCGGTCATCGGCCCGACTATGGGCAATTTTCACGATGTTTGTCAAATTCCGCTGTATGTCTTTGGCTTGCTGCTGGCGATGGAGAAGCGCTGGTGGCCCTTGTTTGGGATTCTGGCAACTTTAATTTTGGCCGTGCGAGAAGATGGGGGAGTTGTTTTATTTGGCGTCGGAGTTTACCTGATTTTGAGCCGGCGCTACCCTCGGACTGGTTTGGCTGTCTGCATACTCAGTTTTGGTTATATGATCGTCCTGACCAATCTGATTATGCCTTTGTTTTCTGCTGATATATCCCAGCGGTTTATGATGGAGCGCTTCGGTCAATATGCCGAGGGAGATGAAGCTTCTACTCTAGAAATTATTTGGGGAATGGTGAGTAATCCCGGACGGTTGGTAGCTCAGTTATTTACGCCGTTTTTTGGTAAGATTAGATACCTGCTTGGCCAGTGGTTGCCATTAGCTTTAGTGCCAGCTTTCGCACCTGCGTCTTGGATGATAGCTGGATTTCCGCTGCTGAAGCTATTTTTAGCAAAAGGAGAGTCGGTGCTGGCGATTAATATTCGCTATGCGATGACTGTGGTTCCAGGGCTTTTTTATGGGGCGATTCTGTGGTGGGCCCAGCGTCAAAAGGAAGAAGATAGAATGGTGAGAGAGGAAAGAATGTTTTTGCGTTTTCCTTCTGCTTTATTTCCTCTCCCTTCTTCTTCAAAGTTTCGCCGCTTTTGGGCGTTTTGCATCTGTTTGTCGCTATTTTTTACCTTCACTTCTAACCCAAATCGGACTTTTTCTTTGATTTTGCCCGATGCGATCGATCCTTGGGTGCAGGTTCCTCTCGTCAGACAATGGCAGCACGTTTTGCAAGTGCGACCGCTATTGGCTCAAATTCCTGCTGATGCTAGCGTGGCAGCGACGAATACTATTGTGCCGATTTTGTCAAGCAGGCGGGAAATTCTCAGGTTTCCGATGTTGGAACTCCGCAATGATGCGGGGAAGGCAGTGAAGATGCAATATGTAATTGCCGATTTGTGGCAGTTGCAGCAGTATCAGGCTGCGTTTCGCGCGGAACGGGGACAGTTGCGGGAGATCGTACCGGCGATCGATCGAATGTCCAAATCTGGAGAGTACGGCATTGTTGGCTTTGAAGACGGCGCGATTTTGATGCGTCAGGGTGCTGTTTCTAATTCTGCATCAGTTGCTGCTTGGACTCGTTTTCGGCGCGAATTGGAGCCGATTTTGAAGAAACAGTAAGCGGGTAGGCGCGATCGCCATTGCTGCCCTCAGTGGCTCAAATCTTGAGGAAACCTGTTTTTTTCAGGTAATGGCGATCGAGCAATTTCCTGCAAAAACCAGGTTTAGCCATGATTTTCTGTCTTTGTTGCTGCCAAAAGTCAGGCATTCGGCATCAACTTGCGCTCAACTTAAATTTAAGGGTGATAATTATACAATAAATCTGTTAATCCTAAACATTAAGTTATATAAAAAATTTGGAGGAAGAAAGATGAAAATTTTGGTATTGGCATGGGAGTTTCCTCCCAGAATCGTAGGCGGTATCGCCCGCCACGTATCAGAACTATATCCAGAATTGGTGAAGCTGGGACACGAAATTCACTTAATTACAGTAGAGTTCGGCCACGCGCCGATGTACGAAGTGGTGGAAGGAATACGTGTGCATCGGGTGGTGGTGGGGCACGCTAGGGACTTTTTTCACTGGGTGGCGAACCTTAACCAAAGCATGGGCTACCAAGGCGGGAAACTGATGCTTGAGGAAGGCCCCTTTGATATCATCCACGCTCACGATTGGCTAGTGGGAGATGCGGCGATCGCCCTCAAGCATACCTTTAAAGTACCGCTAATTACCACCATCCACGCCACCGAATACGGGCGCTTCAACGGCATCCACAATGAAGGGCAGCGCTACATTAACGCCAAGGAAAACGACCTCGCTTACAATTCTTGGCGGGTAATTGTTTGCAGTGATTATATGCGGCGGGAAGCCGAACGGGTACTAGCGACTCCGTGGAACAAAATAGAGGTAATTTACAACGGAATTAGACCAGATAAAAAGCCCCGATGGCACGAATTTGACGCGATGAACTTCCGTCGTCAGTTTGCTGCAGACGACGAAAAAATAGTTTATTATGTAGGAAGAATTAGCTACGAAAAAGGTATTTCTGTATTTCTAAATGCAGCACCTAAAGTAATTTGGGAAATGGGGGGGAAAGCGAAAATTGTAATTGTTGGCGGCGGCAATACAGACCATCTAAAACATTTAGCTTGGCATTTAGGAATTTGGAATAAGTGTTATTTTACTGGGTTCATGTTTGAGGAACATCTCGACAAATTTCAGACGGTGGCTGACTGCGCGGTTTTCCCCAGTCTTTACGAACCTTTTGGGATTGTAGCGTTAGAAAGCTTTGCTGCAAGAGTGCCTGTGGTGGTTTCGGATGCGGGCGGACTTCCAGAGGTGGTGCTGCACACTAAAACTGGCGTTGTTACTGAGGCAAACAATCGGGATTCTTTGGCCTGGGGAATTTTGGAGGTTTTGAAAAATCCGGGTTACGCGCAGTGGTTGGTTGACAATGCTTATCAAGATTTGGAACGCCGGTTTAGTTGGCCGAAGTTGGCGATAGAAACCCAGTGGGTTTATGAACGGGTGGTGGAGGAAAGGGCTGAGGTTGATTGGTAAGAATGCTCTTTTTTGACAGTTGACAGTTGACGGTTGACAGTTGACAGTTGACAGTTGACAGTTGACAGTGAGTCGAATATCAACTTTTTTGGGGCAAATCTTAAGAATTTGTAACACAATGATAGAGACACTCGAACTTACTTTGAGTGCACTCATAAGATTTAAAGGGAATTCGCATCTTGAATATTTTTAGGGAAATCGATCCCCAACCCAGACGCAGCTTACTGATTTTATTCACCGCAGGGCTGCTATTCTGGTCGAGTTTGGCTTCGCTACTGCCAACTTTGCCGCTGTACGTTCAATTTGTGGGCGGCACAAAACAGCAAATTGGCTTTGTGATGGGTGCATTTGCGATCGGACTTTTGCTATCGAGGCCGCAGTTAGGTAAAATAGCCGACAGCAGGGGTCGAAAACAAGTTTTGCTTCTAGGTGCGTCCGTCGCTGCGATCGCCCCTTTGGGCTACCTGTTAGCTCAATCTATCCCCTTACTGTTACTTCTTCGCGCTTTTCACGGTATTAGCATCGCCGCTTTTACCACAGCTTACAGCGCTTTGGTAACAGATTTGTCGCCACCAGGAAAGCGGGGCGAATTAATCGGTAACATGAGTTTGGTAAGTCCTATTGGTCTAGCATTTGGCCCGGCTATTGGCGGATTTGTGCAAGCTGGGGTTGGTTATACTCCTTTGTTTGCGATGTCGGCAGTTTTCGCTGCAATAAGTGTATTTTTTACCTGCCAAATTGCGGAACCTAATTTTGCCGATTTAACAAAATCGGACTCGCTATCGGAGGACAAAAATAGCCAAAAATACTGGAAAATGCTCTGGAATCCGAGAGTGCGGATTCCGGCTTTAGTGTTATTGGTGGTTGGTTTGGTATTCGGAACTTTGAGCACTTTTATGCCTTTGTTTATCCAAGAAACTAAGGCTAATTTCAATCCGGGATTATTTTATTCTACGGCAGCTATCGCCAGTTTCGGTATGCGGTTAGTCACGGGACGGGCTTCGGACAAATACGGCCGCGGCTTGTTTATTTCTGGCGGCTTAATCTGTTATGCCCTATCTATGTTATTGTTGTATTTTGCTAACAACACCAGTGCTTTTTTAATAGCAGCTTTGGTTGAAGGTTGCGCGGGCGGTACGGTTTTGCCGATGATGGTAGCGCTGATGTCGGACAGGTGCGAACCTCATGAAAGGGGCCGCTTGTTTTCGCTTTGTATTGGCGGATTTGATTTAGGCATTGCGATTGCTGGGCCGACTTTAGGCTTTGTGGCTGAACAAGTTGGCTACAGAAATATGTTTGGTTTTGCTGCTGGCCTCGCTGGCTTGGCTTTGCTGATTTTTATTACTCAGTCTAGCAAGGGCTTGTCTAATTCGATGAAGTTTGCGATCGGTCGAGGCAAAGATGTTTATGCTTTGAATCGATGATAAGCTGTTACGCATTTAAATTGGAAAATCTGGACAGGCTAGAAGCCCGTCCCACAAGAGTTTTATTGATTTTTGACACACAGTTTAAATGTAGAACAGCTTATAACAGAAGCAAGAAGGAAGAGGCAATCATGGGACTTACCAAAAAACCCGGTTTCTCCCAAAAATCGTGAATCTATGCGACAGATATTGAGGCAGAAACCGGGTTTTTGTTCCCGCGCAGCATTCTGAAAAACAGGCAAGATGCCTGTTCCACAAAGATTAAAAAAGTTCTGAGTTTTAAATCGTGAGTTGAATTAATTTCTTAATTCAAAACTCAAAACTCAGAACTCAGAACTCACAGCTTATAACGTTTTTAAATGGGCTTGGAGGGATTCGAACCCCCGACCTCATGGTTCGTAGCCATGCACTCTATCCAACTAAGCTACAAGCCCCTGTTGAGTTAAGATTTAATCTAAAATTGATTAAGTTCTTTTCTCACAGAATCTAACAGTAACACCATTACCAAAAAAATGCAAGACCTTTCGCAAACTTTTTCTAAATTGCCCGATCGCACACAGCTAACTCACCTCAACAACAGCGGGGAAGCCCAAATGGTGGACGTTTCGGCGAAGGTGCCGACTGTTCGGCAAGCTGTGGCTGCTGCCAGGGTGCGGATGCTGCCGGAGACGTTTGCGGCGATTGAAGCGGGGAATGCGCCGAAAGGTGATGTGTTGGGCACTGCAAGGCTGGCTGGAATTATGGCGGCGAAACAGACGGCACATTTGATTCCTCTGTGTCACCCTCTGCCGCTGAGTAGCGTGGATGTGCAGGTGATGCCGGATGCTGGGTTGCCGGGGTATCAAATTCGGGCGACGGTGAAAATTAAGGCGGAAACTGGGGTGGAAATGGAGGCGCTGACGGCGGTTTCGGTGGCGGCGCTGACTTTGTATGATATGGCGAAAGGATTGGAAAAGTCGATCGCCATTGAGTCGATTCGACTGGTGAGTAAAAGTGGTGGCAAGTCTGGAGACTATGAAAATGTAGAGGCATAATACCAATTTCATAAAGTAGCGCTAGATATTACCCCCCCAACCCCCCCTTATTAAGGGGGGGCTAAGACTTCATCCATAGCACATCTTTAGAAAAATGGTATAAGTTTCCAGCCGAAAGAGGGATGCAGCATTCAAAAAGCTGCACTTATGATTAAAATAGGCACTGAACTACTATCAAGTGAAAAACTATGCCTCCTCGTTGGCCCCGCAAACCCGATCGCAATGATCCAGAGTATCGCCGTTTAGATGACCGGATGAATTTTGCTATCCACGTCGGTCTTTTTTCTGCTACCAATTCTGGTTTATGGTTTGTTCACAATTTGCAAAAGGCTGATTGGCCTTGGGCAATTTCGGTAACGGGTGGATGGGCTCTAGTAGTTTTGGCCCACGCGATTTACCATTTTGCCATCGCCGATTATTCGCCCCTCACCAAAGATTCTGGCTGAAGGCAGTTGGCGGCGATTTGTTAAGTCTTTTGATTGATAACAAATAACTTTGTGCTTTTTTGATATGGCTAATACTACACAGGCGATCGAATCTTTAGCAGCCGAAATCGGCGAAAATGTCTACATTGACATTGCCAAATGGCATTTGTATCTCAATGATGCCCACCTGCATACAGTTGTTGCCCAACAACTTTATTCGATGCTGGAAGATGGGAAGTTAGATGCTGACAAAGTTGGACAAGTTTTGCAAGGAATTCCAGTCAAGTTGGGCGGCGGCAAGCGGGAAGTGCCGCTTGCCGATTTGATTCCGATGCAGTGTCAAGTTCAGTTGATGGATGTGCTTGAGGAATTTCAGCGGAAGATGTAGTAAAGGGCGATCGCCTTTTTTGGTCTTTTTGTACCGAAGGGCGATCGCGCTTTTTTTCCTTTCCTAAACCAGCATGAAATTAGCCGATGTTATCGCATCCGCACTCACTCCAACCATCACACCTAACTGCTCCCCTGTCAAGAGATTCTTAATAATAGTTCCCTGAGTATTTTGAGTTATTTCTAACTGACCAAAACTCAACCCACCGCTTAATCCAATCAAATCTTGACCCAGAGTAAAATCAGCGATAATATCAAATCCTTCACCAGCTTTTAAGGCAAAGATATCGTTGCCGCTACCGCCAATCAAACTATCATTTCCCATGCCTCCATCCAGGAGATCGTTGCCTTTGCCACCAGTGAGAGTATCGTTGTCTGCGCCTCCGAAAAGAGTATCATTTCCGGCACACCCTCCCAGGATATCTGCTCCTTCATCACCGTTGATTAAGTCATTACCTTCACCGCCGCAGATTGTATCATTTCCCTGTTGTCCAAACAGATTGTCATCACCTTGACTGCCAAGCAGGATGTCGTTACCTTTGCCTCCATATAAGGTGTCATTATCCTTACCACCATCGATGAAGTCATCATCTTTGTTGCCATAAATGATGTCAATACCTTCGCGGCCATGTAAGAAGTCATTGCCTTTGCCTCCGAAGATTAAATCGTTGCCAGACTCGCCAAGAACGATGTCGCTTCCTTCATCTCCGTAGAGAGTATCTTCATCTTTGCCTCCGGCGATGAAGTCATTGCCTTGGTTGCCATTAATAATGTCATTATCCGCACCGCCGTATAGGTTGTCATCCCCGGATTTGCCCTCGAATATGTTGGCAGCATCGCTACCTAGTAATTCATCGTTTTGGGCAGTGCCTATTTGAATGCCGGAAGCGCCGAGTATGGTGTTTTCAACTGAGTTGGGTCGGTTTAAGTTGGGATAGGTAATTTGGTCGCAGATGCACTCATCGTCTGAGAGGTTATTAGTTGTTGGCGTGGGAGTTGCTGTTTCCGATGGTGTCGGTGTTTCCGACGCTGTTTCCGATGTTGTCGGTGTTTCCGAGGCTGTTTCTGATGGGGTCGGGGCGATCGGTGTTGGTGTGACGGGTGTGGTGCCAGTGTCGGTGCCGATCTCGATAGAGTCCTCCGAGCCATATTGTACGTTTTTGACAGTCAGGGGGCTTTCAACATTCGCCTCTGCAATCATCTTGTCAAGAGCAGCATCGGTGTTTTCAGCAAGCGCCTCCTCAATGTTCTTCGTACCAGCCCCCACTTGCTGGAGGTCTTTAGCCACCTCAGCTAACATCGCCTTTTCCACTTGAGCGAGGCGAAGCGCCGCCTCTGCGATCGAGATATTACTGGCTGCAATATCGCTGATGCGCTGATTGCCAGCAGCAATGATTTTTGCCACATTGCCTGCTAGACTGGCAACTTCTGGCTTTTGCACGCTTTGGGCAACTGACTCAATCAACTTCTGCAACAGAGCCGGATCGCTCAAGTTTACAGGAGTTCCCGGCTCTACAACCTTAGATAGCTCTCCGATGACTTTTGTGGCAATCTCCACCTTAGAAAGATTGGAAGCACTGGCAAATAAATTGGTCACCAAGACAATTGCAACTTGAACCTGAACGTGCGGGCTGTAGATAATTAACCCAGTCAGTTCATTGTCCCGCATCGCTTCGATCGCATCGTAATTGCCCAAGTCAACATCTGCCGGAATTCCCAAAGCCGCCTGCACCTTGGCTTGAGCCTCTTCTGCATCCATTCCTTTGCGCTCTAACTCGCTGACCAAGGTCGTAAGCGGAGTGATGGTCGTACCTTCAGAAGCAAACAGGGGCGTTTCCAGAGGCAAATTCGTGGCAGTATTGATGCCACCAATTCCCACCACCCGGCCCTCTTCCGGGTCTAGGAAACCGCTTTGGTTGGTATCGAAATTAGGGACAAAAATATCTAAATCATAGGTACCGTCAGCGTTAGTAATCGTAAAGGGTTCGTCGGGATCTAGAATTCCATTAAAGTTGCCATCAAAGAAAACCTCACCCCCAGTCACTTCACTGTTAAACAGCTTTCCAAAGAATTTACCGACAGCTTTGCCTGCCTTGACGACTGGCTTCACACTACTGGCAACACTCTGAATGGTATTCTTAATAGTCGTTTTAGGACCCTGGCTAATCAGGTTGAAGGGTAGACTAAGCGCCGAACCCACAAATTTTCTGCCAGCGTTAGCTAACGTGTTGATCGGTGCCAAGATGGGAGCCGGAATAAATTTTTTGATAACAGGGTTCTCTGTTAGGGCAATGCCTAAGTTGAAAGCCCTGTAAGCTGGATTAAAATTCAAATTTGTCTTGACGGCAGCCTCAGCAAACCCTTTAACTGTAAAGGATTTTGGCAGAACTGGAAAGGGAACAAACACATTGAACAAGCTGGGAGATTTCGATGTTCCTTGGGGGGCGGTGGAGTTTCCAGTTTCCCAACCAAATTTTGCCAGTGGGAAAGTTGCCAGGTTGTTCTGGTACAGGGTTGTCTTTAACGGCCCAATACCTGCTGTGGCTCGAATATCCAATGAACCATTGATTGTGCCGGAAACTGAATTGATGATATTCCAAGGTTGGGCGCTGTTGAGGACAGTATCTATCTCGGAAGCCCGCAATTTCCCATCGCTTCTACCTTCTCGCTCTCCAACATCTCGCAAATCGACGTTGACATTTCCCTTGATTCCGCCCAGGATGTAAAAATCGGCTACCTTAATATCTGGGCCAGCTTTGGCAGCGATATTTGCGGAGATTGTCAGTTCGGGAACGTCTTGGCCAGTTCCGTCAGCGTTCTTGCGATCGCTGACATAAAAGCCATCTCTTAACAATTGGATTTTATCCGAGGCGTAGTTCGTTGCTTTCCACTGTTGCAGTCCGTAGGTGTCATAGCCAAATTTTAGGTCAGCCTTTGCTTTCAAGTTTCCTTCAAAGCCTACACTCACCGGTGGGAAAGGAGGCAGAGGCTTTGTAATATTTATCGGCACATCCAAATCCAGATTGTCCAAATTCAGGGTCACAATTGGGACATCTGGTTTGCCTAAAAGTAGCTGGATGGCTGTTTCTGGCTTAGTGATAATTGGCACGTCCAGTCCATCAACCACCTCTAACGCTGTCAGAAGTGCAGCAGCTTTCGGATTTTTTTTCTTAAGCTCTTCCTTGCCTATTTCAACGATAGCTTTAGCCTGCGGAGATGTTTTCTCGAACTCTTCTATCCGTTTTAACGGGTTGTAATTATCTAGTTTAAAAGAGCCGAGATCCATCAAAATAGTCTCATTGTTTTTGATGGAATCGTTAACCAGCTTAGTCACCCGGTCTAACTTGACGATTGTTTCTATGAAGCCAGTGGATATTGGTCGGCCTGACAAACTGGAAAGGGTAGATACCATTTCGATGACACTGACCCGCTTCCGGTTGCCATCTATATCCTTAAACAAATTCTCCAGCCCGATTTTGGAAAATATCTGCGTGTCCGCATTCAGGAAATCAATAACTGGCCGAAAGGGTTTAAGAACCTGGTCAACCTTAGTGAAAACAGGTTGGGCAATGCCGGTTATAAATTCGCCAAAATCCAGTTTTGCATTATTGACCTCAACATTGGGTATGCTAGCAGAACTGACGGATTTACCGTTGACGTAATCAGCTTTTGGAAACCCGAACTTCATCTCGAAGACCAAGTTGGGGAATGCTTTGCTGACCACATTTGTCCGGCCTTTCAGGCTCAGATCCCCACTGGTGGAGAATGTAGACTGTGATAAGTTTTGCGGGTTGTAGGAACTATTGAGTTCTGCCTCGGTCAGGCGATCGCCATCATTGATACCTCCCAGATTATCTAAGTCATTCAGCTTGAGCTGATATGTGCCCCCAATTTTAGTGCGCTTGCCTTCGGTGGTATTTTCGTTGAGGGTGGCTGGGAAAAATCCTAGTTTTGCAGAAGTCTTGAACGAGTCATTTAGACCAAACCCCAGGTTAGTCGTCAGATTCGTTTTGGTCGTATCGATATAGTTGCCAAAAGTTTTGCTGTTACCCAGGCTGAAGTTTAACTGATAATCGAGGTTGGCATTCCCATTACCATCGGCGTTAAAGCCAAGGGCAGGCATTCCTATATCTTTGAGGACGTTAACTGTACCGAGTTGATATTTCCGGCCTACTGCAATATCCCAGGTGCTTTCCTCGTTAGTCGTATTCTTTTGAACCCTAATGTTGAAGTTAGTTCCTAGAGAACTCCGCAGGTTTGTTTGTAACTGCTCGGCCGTTAAATCACTACCTGTTTTGAGCGCATTAACCAGGCCATTTTTGAAGCTACCAATAAAATCTTGATTGAGGTTCTGGAAGGGGCCGATGATGGGAAGCTTAATACTTTCCTGTTCTTTTTTAAGAATTTCATCCAGCTTGGTTAATCCCGTTTCTACAAGGGAAAAAACCTTAGTATCAGCGGCGACAGCAGTGGTGAAATTCCAAGCAGTTGCACCTGTAGTACCGGCATAATTGTTGCCAGCTAAATCTTTAATCGCACCGCTGGCAATTTCAACGTAGTAATCAGTACCAGGCGCTAAATCTGCTGTGGGATTAACGGTGACTGTACTACCAGTAACAGTGACATTGGCCGCTGTGACATTGATAGTTTCTACAACTGAGTTATCCGAGACTTTCTTGATAACAATATTGCCAGTGCCTTTTTGTACGGCTTCACTCAATGTGACGACTAAATCAGCAGCAACTGCAACACTGGTGGCGTTGTCTGCGGGGGTGAAAGTGGCTGTGGGGGCTGTGGTATCAGCGGCGACAGCAGTGGTGAAATTCCAAGCAGTTGCCCCTGTAGTACCGGCATAATTGTTGCCCGCTAAGTCTTTAATTGCACCAGCAGCAATTTCAACGTAGTAATCAGTACCAGGCGCTAAATCTGCTGTGGGATTAACGGTGACGGTACTACCGCTAACGGTGACATTTGTTGAGGTAACATCAATGGTTTCTACAACTGAGTTGTCGGAGACTTTCTTGATGACAATGTTGCCTGTACCTTTGGCAACAGCTTCACTCAAGGTGACGACTAAATCCGCACCGACGGCGACAGCAGTAGCGTTATCTGCGGGGGTGAAACTGGCAGCGGTGGGGGCTGTGGTATCAACGGCAGCCGCAGTGCTGAAATTCCAAGCAGTTGCGCCTGTAGTACCGGCATAATTGTTACCTGCTAAGTCTTTAATTGCACCGCTGGCAATTTCAACGTAGTAATCAGTACCAGGCGCTAAATCTGCCGTGGGATTAACTGTGACTGTACTACCGCTAACCGTGACATTTGTTGAGGTAACATCAATGGTTTCTACAACTGAGTTGTCGGAGACTTTCTTGATGACAATATTGCCGATGCCTTTTTGTACGGCTTCACTCAAGGTGACGACTAAATCAGCAGCAACTGCAACACTGGTGGCATTGTCTGCGGGGGTGAAAGTGGCTGTGGGGGCTGTGGTATCAACGGCAGCCGCAGTGGTGAAATTCCAAGCAGTTGCGCCTGTAGTACCGGCATAATTATTACCAGCTAAGTCTTTAATTGCACCGCTGGCAATTTCAACGTAGTAATCAGTACCAGGCGCTAAATCTGCTGTGGGATTAACGGTGACGGTACTACCGCTAACGGTGACATTTGTTGAGGTGACATCAATGGTTTCCACCACTGAGTTATCCGATACTTTCTTTATGACAATATTGCCAGTGCCTTTTTGTACGGCTTCACTCAATGTGACGACTAAATCAGCAGCAACTGCAACACTGGTGGCGTTGTCTGCGGGGGTGAAAGTGGCTGTGGGGGCTGTGGTATCAACGGCAGCAGCAGTGCTGAAATTCCAAGCAGTTGCGCCTGTAGTACCGGCATAATTGTTGCCTCCTAAGTTTTTAATCGCACCGGCAGCAATTTCAACGTAGTAATCAGTACCGGCAGCTAAATCTGCCGTGGGATTAACGGTGACTGTACTACCGCTAACCGTGACATTTGTGGAAGTAACATCAATGGTTTCTACAACTGAGTTGTCGGAGACTTTCTTGATGACAATATTGCCGATGCCTTTTTGTACGGCTTCACTCAATGTGACAACTAAATCAGCAGCAACTGCAACACTGGTGGCGTTATCGGCTGGGGTGAAACTGCTGGCTGTGGGCGCTGTACCATCAAGGCCGTTACCTTGAATGGTAAAGGTATAAGTAGATTCGTCGAGATCGTTGCTGGAAATATTAATTCGTGCGGTGCGAGTGCCGATAGCCGAAGGTTGGAAAGTAATTTCAAATGGGGTAGCTTGACTGGCACTAATAGTGTTGGCTGGTAATGTCTTGACGGTAAAATCACTGGCATTGGCCCCTGTAATGGTGACTACAGGCGTACCCGATAACGTCAAATTACTAGAACCCAAATTTTCAATGCTAAAGGTGCGAACTAGCGGGCTACCAACTGGGGTATCAGCAAAAGCAGTGCCATCAATTGTCGTGGGTGTAATATCTTGATTGGCGATGGAAGTACCATTGCCTTTGAGATCAATTTCCGGCGGGTTAATGAAGAAAGCTAAATCATTAGAGGCATTGGCATTGCCGTAGTTGAAAATATAGTTCCCACCCCCATAAGGGTTGGTATTCGAGAAAGAGAATGTACCTGTTCCCTCAAAAATAACGGAGTAGGTTTGCCCACTGGTAGCCGAATAAGGAGTGTCTAATTTAACTGTTTTCCAACCCATGCCCGATGGGAGTGATATGCTCTGTTGATAGGTAGGAGTACCTTTGTTCCCGCCAGCACCGCTGCCATTACTGCTGTTGTAAATCAATAAATTGCCAGTAAAAGCACCTCCGGTATAAACCGCAATCTCGCTAATTGTTCCATTCTCAGAAGCTGTGAAGCTCTGTCCCTGATGACTGGTATTAGCACTACCGTTTTGGGTTAATTGCGGGATAGGAGGAATCGGCAGCGTCGAAGCGGTGAGGGTTGTGAAGTTCCAACTGGTTGGCCCTGTAATCCCGGCATAATTGTTACCAGCCGAGTCTTTAATCGCCCCGCTAGCAATTTCTACATAGTATTCGGTACTTGGTGCGAGGTCAGCGGTAGGATTAATGGTGACAGTAGAACCACTGACGGTGACGTTGGCTGAGGTGACATCAATAGTTTCTACAACCGAGTTGTCGGAGACTTTCTTGATGACAATATTGCCAGTGCCTTTTTGTACGGCTTCACTCAAGGTGACGACTAAATCAGCAGCAACTGCAATATTAGTGGCGTTGTC
>NZ_JAUBUC010000109.1:0-20712 GCF_036705285.1 Microcoleus sp. B4-C1
CCCGCCCGTCCTTTTTGGACGGGCGGGACGCCCATCCCACTTTCAAGAGTGGAAGTTATTTAATTCTCATTCCTAAGCTATCAGCGATCGTTCTTAGGGATTTTAAGCTGAAGTTGCCACCTATGCAGTGCGGGCCCTCTCGGTCAACTAAAATCCTTCCCAGAAACCGCGTCTCCCCCTCTCCCCTGATCCTTTAAGACGACGGAGTTACATTGTTGCTGTGCAAGTCTTGAGGAGATTGAAACAGAGTTTCGAGATAAACTCTCGCAGCTTGGCGATAACTGCGCGAAGCTTCAGGCGTACCGCTATCGGCATTCTGCAACAAAAACAGCGACAGGGCGGCGCAAAATACTCGGTCTAGATCCCATTCGGGATGGGTTTCCAGGTAAGTTTTGAGAGAATCGTGCAGCGTTTCGGGAATTTCAGCAAAAATACTGACTGTTGGGTTGATCATTTTGTTTAGTCTCGCTAATAAATTGAAAACAGAACCCCCCCTTCGGCCGGATACAGGTGCAGGGACGGCCGAAATCAGAGCGCTTTTTTTAGGTCGGTCGCATCATTGTGCGCTATGAGGGGGTGGGTTTGTCAATGTTGCGAAATATTACAAAGTCCTTTAGATAAAAAAAAGGTTTACCAAATAATCAGCTTTTCAGGGATTTTTTTGTTACATATCTTTATGTGTTGGGGGGTTTATGAGGAATTAGGCAGCAAGTTAAGGAAATCCCCAATTCCGCAGCAAGATGCTACCGTGCCGTTAATTTCTGTGGAAAACTTTGTCGAATCTGTGGAAAACCTCAGACTTGCCTGTGGAAACGCTGTGGAATGTTTAGGGAAAAGTCAGGGAAAAAATAAGAATTGCAAAGGGCATGGGGCATGAGGCATGGGTAGCAAATAACAAATGACTGCTGACTACTGACTACTGACTACTGACTACTGACTGCTGACTAATGACTTCCTAAGTGCCACTCTGCTGCTTTTTGGCGGATGGTTGCCAATTCTGCCGGCTGCATTTTGTCGAGATTGGCTAAGATAAAGCTCATGCGACCGATCGACTGAAGTTTGTCCCGGTGGCGCGCTAGGAAATCCCAGTAGAAGAAGTTGAAGGGACAGGCGTTTTCGCCCGATCGCACTGTGCGATCGAATTTGCACCCCCGACAATAATCGCTCATTTTATTAATGTAATTGGCAGAAGCAGCATAGGGCTTCGAGGCCAACACACCGCCGTCAGCAAACAAACCCATGCCCAGCACATTAGTCTGCATTACCCAGTCATAGGCATCCACAAACGCACTGTGGAACCATTTTTCTAGCTCCTGGGGCGAGATTCCCGCAATTAGACCAAAATTGCTCAAAATCATCAACCGCTGGATATGGTGCGCGTAACCGCTGCCTTCGACTTGAGTTAAAACTTGGCGCAAACAGTTCATATCTGTTTTACTAGCGTCCCAAAAAAACTCCGGCAGCGGTTGAGTGTGGTTGAACCAATTCTTTTCAAAATAATCAGCATCCACGTAAAAATACACACCGCGAATGTATTCTCGCCAGCCCAGAATTTGGCGGATAAAACCTTCGACGCCGTTTAAATTTAAGTTTTGTTCGAGGTAGGCTGTTTCGGCGGCTTGAATAACTTCTAAAGGATGCAGCAAGCCAATATTGAGATACGGAGAAATTAGGGAATGCCACATTGTTTCCTCCCCCGTTACCATCGCGTCTTGATAAGGGCCAAAAGCGGGGAGACACTGTTCGATGAAATTATCTAATACTTGCAGTGCTTGCTCTCGTGTAACCGCCCAGCGAAAAGGTTCAATGTTTCCGTAAGTTGGGAAAGATAGAGACTTAACTTGTGCGATAACTTCTTGAGTTATGGCGTCGGGTTCAAACCAGAGAGGTTTCGGGGTATCCAGTTTTCCTTTGGGTGGCTGACGATTTTCTTTGTCAAAATTCCACTTCCCTCCCACAGGTTTATTGCTGCTATCCATTAAAACTTGAAAACGCTGGCGGCTGGCTCGATAGAAGTCTTCCATTAACAAACGTTTGCGGCTTGAAGCCCAATCTTTGAATTCTGTTTCTGTCCAGAGGAATTGATTGTTGGGAATTAGGGTTATTTTACAGGGGAGTTGCAAGTTTTGAACGAGCTGTAAAAAAGGTCGATCGTTCGGAGCCATCACCCGCACTTCGGTGATGTTTTGAGCTTGTATCCAAGCTTTGAGAGGTGCTTCAAAGTCCTCCGATTTTGTGTAAGTAACTTGCCATCCACTGCCGCGCAATTCTTCAGCGAAGTGTCGCATTGCCGACCAAATTAATACTAATTTTTGTTGGTGGTAGCGGCGCTGTTGAACGTGCTGCCAAGATTCAATTAAAATTATCGGTAGGGAGGGTTTATCATCTGTGCGGTTGAGAGCAGCTTGCTTCTCCCACAGTTGATCGCCTAATATCCAAACGCCAACAGTCATTTTACTTGTTTTTTAGTGAAACTTATTTTTTACTTTTTATGATGCCTGGTGGTCTAGTCAAGAAACTTAATTTATTGACAACTCACAACTCATAAGTTTTCAGGTTATCCTGAAAACTTACTAGAGCATAACATTGATTTCCAAAGATAGGGACACCGACCAGCAAATTTAAATTTTATGTCGGTATATCCTTCAGATGTTAATAACTTGGTCAGCGTATCTACTGAGAAAAATTTAATGTGACCGTTATCCCAAAGCACGGTAAAATGTTTATCTAGTTTGCCCGAAACCGCTAAAGCCAGATTTTTTAAATAGCCGTGATATGGTGTAGAAATAATTAATATTCCTCCTGGATTGAGGCATCTTTTTGCAGCTTTTGCTAGTTCTTTAGGATAAAGCAAGTGTTCGATTACTTCAATAGCTAAGACAACATCAAATGAGTTCAAAATATCGGTATCTGGAAGGTCGTAAATATCTGCTTCGATAAACTGACACTCGGGGAAACTTTGACGGGAGATGGCAATTCCGGCCGCTGAAGTGTCAACGCCGACAACTTCGCAGCCGTGCTCTGCGATAACGTGACTGAGGCTGCCATTGCCACAGCCGAGATCCAAAACTCGGAGTTTTGTCTTGCTGGTATGCTGAAGTGTCGCCAGCATTTCTAAAAGGGGAGATATCAAATATGCGTGATGATATCTCGGACGGTTGTTTGTGTAATAATACGTATAATTGCTAAAGTTTTTTTTCATCGATTAAGCTATGGAGATTATTGCCGAGACCGCGAATTTACCGAGCGTGGGTGCACTGTTTGGGCCAAGGTTCCCCACATTAGGGTTGTCAGAGTCGATCGGCAGCTCGATCGTCTCATTCTTTTTGTTTGACAGGTGAATTATTGTCACTGAATCAATCGGATGGCAAAACAAATCTTTGACAGGGTGCCAAATCTCACATCGCCCATCTCTGGCCAACCTCTCGAAGGCATTGGGAAAGAAAAAGTCCGATCGAGCAAGAATGATCTCTGTACACTAGCCGGAAACCGAACTTTTTGCCTGTTAATTGGGGGCGAGTGCATCTATGCGATTCTAGCTTCAAGCAACGGCGGTATGTCCACCCGACGCTTTTTGCAGCCTGAAAAAATGGCACCTGGGCGATTGGATGCCAGTCGTTCCGAGAATTGAGAAGGGAAGTGTGACCGAAATCACAGGCATTTGCGAAACAAATTGCTGAGCATCTTTGGCCCCACACACTTAGAATCGAGATTATTACAGTGGCTTCTATAATTGTGTTTAAATGTTGTTCGGAAGCTGTGTTGTCCAGTCAGCAGAGCCCCCTAGACAGATTCATGCTTTCGGTCTGGTTTATTTCACTTTAATGGTCGCTGTTGGGTGTTGCACCTTAATTTAGATATTTCCTATGGTTAAGTTAGGTCAATCCTCCTTTCGCCGTATTTTACTGTCGCGGATTTTGTTGCTCAGCGTACCTGTTCTACTGGTGGGGGAGTATGTTACCTATCGCAAGGCACGCTCGACGCTTCTGGAAACTGCTCGTCAAAACTTGACAGAAAGTGCAGTCAGAAAAGCAGACACTATTGAACAGTGGGCGAAATCGCTGAAGTCGAATCTGATCGGCGCTTCGGAAAGCTCGATGTTGCAGTCGGTAGATCCGAAGGATTATCAAAAGTTTATTGCCCAATTAGGGCAGCGGTTGCCAGCGCAGGTTGATTGCTTGCAATTGACTAATTTAAAGACAAATCAAGTGATAGCAAGCACTTGCGGGCAGCAGCCGATTCAGTCGTTGCCGGCAAAATTTTGGCCGCCCGTACAGCAGCAGCAAACGCTGCTGGACGACAAGAGCGTTTACATCAGTCTGTCTTTACCTCCGCAGCGACAGGGGACAGCAAACGATCAGAATGTGACTTTGGGGGCTGAGGATTTTCCCGATGCGGGTAAAGAAGGCCGCGATAGCCAAGCGAGTTTGGTGTTGAGCGCTCCTGTTTACATTCGTCGGGGCAATACCCTGCAGTTGAGTTATGCTTTGAGTTTGCAGTCGGCCTTGCCTGTCCAAACCAGCGCTCCCAAGGGTTCTTTAGCTGGCTATACGGTGGCGATCGACCAAGATGGGACGATTTTGGCGCACCCGAATATCAATCGCGTGGGCCGCAATATTGACCAAGAGGCAGATGCCGCTCGACTAAAAAGTATTGTCAGAAGGGCGATCGCCGGCGGAACAGCTTTTCTCCACCTATTTTCCTTTGAAAGAAATGGTGTAGAGTTGCTAGCAGGATACGCCGCTATTCCGAGTCCTTCAACTACACAGGAGAACAGCAAGTGGATTATTTTAGCTGTCTCTCGTTTAGATTACGCTCTGTCGGGTTTGGAAGAAATTCAGCAAGTTTTATTTAATTTAATTGTAGGTTTGGTTGCTGCTAGTATCATCGCGACTTTATATCTGTCTCGCGACTTGGCGCGTCCTGTGGAAAAACTGAGAGACTACGCGATGAAAGTAGATACAGAAGCGTCGCAGACAGTGCCACAAAATTTCCAAATTAGGGAATTCAATCAACTATCAGAAGCACTAAACAGCATGGTGCAGGGTCTCAGATCCAGGGCAAAAGCATTGGAAGTCGCAACCAAGGAAGCGCAAGTTGCCAATCAATTAAAAAATGAATTTTTGGGGAATATTTCTCACGAATTGAGAACGCCGCTCAACGGAATTATTGGTTTTATTCAAATTGTGCGGGACGGCTACTGCGATGACCGAGATGAAGAAATGGAATTTTTACAGCGGGCCCACGACTCGTCAATGCAATTGCTCAATATTATTAATGATATTTTGGACATTGCTAAAATAGAATCCGGCACGTTCTCGATGATGTTAGAAGTAGTTGACATTACCCAGGTACTTGAAGACGCGATTGATTTACAAGCGACTCAAATTGAGGAAAAAGGCTTGAAGTTAAGTTTGCCAGCTCCTCACGCTCCGATTATTGTTCATGCCGATCCAGAGAAGCTAAAACAGGTGTTTTTAAATATTTTGAGCAATGCCGTTAAGTTTACAGAGTCCGGCAGCATTAGTATATCTGTGCGGCTAGAATCGAGAACTAATTCTGGTAGTTTTAACGGCAGTGGGGAAAGTACGACGGGCCCCAGCGGTCAAAGCGATTGGGTGGTGGTGACAATTAAAGATACGGGAATTGGTATCGATCCCGAGCACCAGCAGAAATTGTTTCAACCTTTTGTGATGGCTGATGGTTCTACAACTCGCAAGTTTGGCGGTAACGGTTTGGGCTTGGCTATCTCGCGAAGGATAATGGAATCTATGATCGGAAGCATTACCCTGCACAGCGCGGGCGTGAATCAAGGTACTACGGTGATGATTTCTTTGCCGGTAAATCAGCAGTCAAGTTTTTATTTTCACAGCCCCGACTTAGTAACGGAAAAGGGAAATTTCAAAAGTTGAGGAGTGATTTTCCCAATCTAAAATCTAAAATCTAAAATCTAAAATGGTATTAGGGGCTGTCCGCCGAGTTCGAGGGATTTGCTCAAAGTGCTGAGAATGCGGATTAATTCGACGGAGGCGGCGCCCGAAGAGGTAAGACAGGGGGTATTTGTTTGCACGCAGTTGAGGAAGCGATCGCACACTCTCCTCAGCGGTTCTACTTGTTCTAAACTCAACACTTCGCGGTGTCTGATGCTTGTTGGCTGCGGCGCGATCCTCTTCGTTGGCGTAGCCCCCGTAGGGGCGGGCTTCGCTAACGCACTTTCAAAAGAGTTATTCTCTTCGCCTCCCCAATCTGGATTCCCGCGCTGCACAATCAGCGGAGTTTCTGGCGACATTTCGTCAAAAATCAAGGTTCCCAAACTGCCAACAACTGTTAAGCGCCGTTGTTTGTCGGGATTTAGCCAGCACAGGTGAATAAATGCTTGAAATCCGTCGGGATAGGTGAGCGTTACCCAAACTAAATCTGCTAGTTTTTCTGCAGGATTAGTAGTCAGCAGTGAAGGAGAAAATTGATTTTCAATTTCTGCTGCTTCTTCTTTATTTATTCCTGATTCCTGATTCGTGATTCCTGATTCCTTCGGAAAAACAGTGCCGATCGCCCTTACTTCAATTGGCGTTTGTTCCAACCAAGTATTGAAAATAGCGATATCGTGAATAGCCAAGTCCCAAAGGGCATCAACGTCATGGCGCACCGGTTCAAAATGGGTGCGCTGGGCGTAACCGTAGCGCAATTTTCCAAGTTGATGCTGTTGAATAATTCTTTGGCCTCGATCGACTGCTGGATGAAACAGATAAGTGTGGTCAACGAAGAGTTGCCGCTGCTGTTTTTCGGCTAATTGACAGAGTTCTATTGCTTCAGTCAGGTTGAGGGCGAGGGGTTTTTCTGCTAAGACGTGGTAGCCTTGTTTCAGCGCTGCTGCTGCGAGGGTGTAGTGTGTGGAAGCTGGAGTGGCGATCGCCACAGCTTGCAGTCCCGGCAAGGCTTGCACTTGAGACCAATCGGTAGCTAGAATCACCGAGGCATCAAGATTAAACTGTTTTTGAACGGCCGCCAATGAATCTCGATTCGGGTCTACCACCGCTAAAACTTGGCTGTTGGGATGTTCAAGAAAGTTGCGAATTAGGTTAACTCCCCAGCGGCCTGCACCCAATACAGCTATTCCGATTTTCATTAATTATAAGTTCAAAAATCGCACAGCAATTATAGCATATTTTGTTATTATTATCTATGTTTTAACTCAAAAAAATCACTGTTGACAGTTGACTGTTTGCAGTAGTTATTGGTTATTGGTTATTGGTTATTGGTATCAGCTAAGGAATGAGAATTAAATAACTTCCACTCTTGAAAGTGGGATGGGCGGGACGCCCATCCTTTTTGGACGGGCGGGACGCCCATCCCACAATAACAATTAAAATTGTAAGTTATTTAATTCGCGATCCTAACAAATAACCAATAACTGATAACACCAGTCAACAGTCAACAGTCAACTGACTACTCACTACCAACTAATTTATTGAAAGCTGCCTGAGCCGCTGCTTGTTCGGCCGCTTTGATCGATCGACCTTTTCCCTCTGCTACCAACTTTCCCTGAATGAGAACTTCTGCGGTAAAACGATCCTCCCCGCCCTGCACTGTCCCGGTTTCTTGCACGCTATATTTAGGCAAAGTTTTGTATTTGCCTTGAGTCAACTCTTGGAGAGCAGCTTTGTAGTTTTGGCGGGCCGGATCGCTGCGGATTTCTGTCGCTAAGCGTTGAAAGTGAGAATCTAGCCAAGGGCGGATTAATTCTAAGCTTTGGGTACTCAAATAAAGCGCAGCCAGTACCGCTTCCAAAGCATCGGCCAGCCGGGGCTCAGCGCCTGTTTTGTCTGCAGCGGCGCTGCTGGAAACAATTAAATAGCGATCGAACCCGTAACTTTCAGCGATTTTAGCAAGAATTCGATCGCTCACCAAGATCGATCGAATAGCAGCAAATTCCCCCACTGTACAGTCAGGATAAATCTCAAACAACAATTCCGACGCAGCCAGCCGCACAACTGCATCGCCGACAAACTCTAGTTGCTCATAATTTGCCTTAGCTGACGCGCTCGCATGAGTCAAAGCTAAATCGACGAGATGCCATTTTATCGAAGCATTCTTCGTCAGTCCCAATTTTTCAATTAATGTTTCAAGTTGCTTTTGGCGACCCGGATAAATCATACCATTTTAGATTTTAGATTTTAGATTTTAGATTTTAGAAGTGGGAATCACGGATGACTATCCGGGTTTAGAGCTTTTCAAAAGTTGCATTATTTTTTTTAACAGGTATCAGATTCATATTAATAAAAAAAATTTAGTTGAAAGACTAAATATTCCTCCGGGTGCTTATGGTGCACCTTACCCAAAATCTTCCTCCGGGTGTGCAGTGCACACCTTTCCCAACATAAAACAGGTCGAAAAGATTTGTTGACCTGATTCCCAAGCGGTAGTTTTAATTAAATGGGGGGAGGAAAAAGTCGGACATAAGCCGGGTTCTGTTCTCTCAACTGCAAGCAGTTTTCGAGGGCAGTTATCTATCTGGGACGCCTGTTACCAGACGCCTCAAGCGGTACCAAAAAACGGAACTGGTAAAAAACCAACCATAGTCCCTCCGACCTTGCTCCCAACTGGGGTTTACCGAGCCAGCACCTCTCGATGCTGCTGGTGCGCTCTTACCGCACCTTTGCACCCTTACCAAATTAGTTGTTGCTTCCCAGTCAAAAATCCTCAGTTACTTACTAATGACCCATGACTGCTGACTAATGACTAATTGGCGGTATCTTTCTGTGGCACTATCCTCACGATCGCTCGCACTGGGCGTTACCCAGCAAGTTTGGTTTTTCGGGAGCCCGGACTTTCCTCAGACAAGCTTTCGCTAATCCGCAACCGCCTGCGCCTACTTTTTCCCCAGATTTATTGTACGCGATCGTTCGTCAATCTATTTGGGATTTGAGATTGAATATTTTAACTTGTCGCCCACTTAACTTGGACATTTGTGTTTATTCTCACATCTGGCACTGTTGTCAATAAGCTTTTTATGAACAGGCAAGATGCCTGTTCCACAAGAGATGAATTTTATTGTGGAACAGGCCGGAAAGCCTGTTCTTGACAATGGTGCAACATCTCAGTTTATTCAAACTCTTGTACGGTGGGCCCGAAAGCCCGCCCAACAATTAAATTTCCCTGCAACTCGCTTAAAATCACTCACCGATCAATCAGGGGGCACAAAAGTTGGCAATTATCATCCAAGGATTTATCGCACGGATTCAACTAGGGGCAGGAAACCTTTTCACCTAACAGGATTTTGAATTCTTCAATCTTTAATCCCCAATCTCAAATCTTCAATTCGGTTACTTTAATGAGTCATCTTTGATAGTAGAAAAATTATCAAACCAGCCGCGCCGCCAGAAAAAGTAAACTAAAGCAGAGGCGATTCCTACCATAACAGCCCAACACAGCGGATAGCCAAAATACCAATTCAGCTCCGGCATATTCAAGGGCGATTTCTCTGTATTGAAATTCATCCCGTATACTCCCGCCACAAAAGTTAGAGGAATAAAGATACTAGAAATCACCGTCAGCAATTTCATGATTTCATTCATTTTATTACCAACCGAAGACAAGTAAACATCCATCAAACCAGAAGACAACTCTCGATAGGTTTCCACCATATCCATCACCTGCACCGTGTGATCGTAACAGTCCCGCAGGTAAATTCGCACCTCTGGACTAATCAAATCACTACTATCTCGAATCAAAACATTAATTGCATCCCGCTGCGGCCAAATAGCGCGGCGCAGAGTCAGCAATTCTCGCCGGATTTTATAGATTTTTTCCAGGGTGCTGCGGGTGGGGTTGACCACCACTTCATCCTCTAATTCTTCAATGCGCTCTCCGTAAACTTCTAATACAGGGAAAAATCCATCTATAATCGCATCTAACAGAGTATAAGCTAGATAATCGGCTCCGTGCTTGCGAATAGTTCCTTGTCCTTTACGAATGCGATCGCGCACTGGTTCAAAACAATCATAGTCCGGTTCTTCCTGAACAGTTAACAGGTAATGTTTCCCCAAAATCAAACTAACTTGTTCTTTATGAAAATTCTCTGAATTCGGCTTAAGTATCACCATCCAGGCAATGATTAAAATGTGCTGTTCATAGTCTACAACTTTCGGTCGCTGGGGAACATTAACCACATCTTCCTGAGCCATTACGTGCAAATTAAAGACTTTACCCATGTGGCGCCAAGTTTCTTTGTTTCCTAATCCCAACATATCAACCCAAGAAACAGATGCTGTCTCTAAATAGGCCGAAGCTTCTTGAGGATTTGCCAATTTGCCGCGAGTAGCTGCTGTTTCGCAATAGTCAATTAATACAATCTCCGGAGGCGGCGCATCGGGTTCTAAGTCGAGAGTTCCCGGCGGAGCCCCCTGATCGTCATAAAAATAGTCAACATAGGAATCGTCATCATCTTCTTCTTTAATGTATTTTGCAACGGCATTAGAAGTATGTAGGCTTTTGTATACCATGCTAATATTCCTGACTTTTAGAACCTTTAATTAGATTATCATTTTTCTCGTGCAACTACCAATTACCAATGACTAATTACCTCTGCCGAATTGGAATCTCGATCGCAAATTCAGTTCCCTCTCCAGGCGCGGAAATGCAATGCAGCGTCCCTCCGTGTCTTTCCACCACAATCTGATAGGAGATAGACAGTCCCAAACCTGTACCTTTGCCTACTGGTTTAGTAGTAAAAAACGGGTCAAATACCCGACACTTAACAGGCTCTGCCATGCCATACCCGTTATCTGAAATTACGATCGCCACCCGATTGTTCTCCAGCAACTCCGTGCGAATCCGAATCCACGGCAATGCCGCGCAACTTAAAGGTAAACTAGGAAAATCTTGCCGCTCCTCTTCCGAATAACCAGACAATTCCAACTTCCGCTGCCTGACATCTGCTAAAGCATCAACAGCATTATTTAAAATATTCATAAACACTTGATTTAACTGTCCCACGTAGCACTGTATCTGCGGTAATTTCCCATATTCTTTAACTATTTGAATATGACGATTTCTGCCATTTTCTTTAATCTTGTGTTGCAAAATCAACAGAGCACTGTCTATTCCTTCGTGAATATTAACACGCTTAAGATCGGATTCTTCCAGGCGGGAAAAGTTACGCAAAGACAGAACTATTTGGCGAATGCGATCGGCTCCAGTTTGAATTGAAGTCAGGAGGTGCGGGAAATCCTCTTTCATGAATTCCAGTTCTATTTCTGCTGCCAAATCTTGGATAACCGCAACAGGTTCCGGGTAGTGTGCTTGGTACAAACTGCACAGTTCCAGCAAGTTTTTGGCATACTCACTAGCGTAAGTGATATTACCGTAAATAAAACTGACAGGATTATTGATTTCGTGAGCAATTCCCGCCACTAGCTGTCCCAAACCAGACATTTTTTCCGCTTGAATTAGTTGAGCTTGAGTCCTGCCTAATTGTTTCAATGTTTGCTCTAGCTGGCGATTTTTATGTTTTAATTGAGCTTCGGCTTGTTTGCGCTTGGTAATATTGCGAGCTAGAATAATAATCTGATCGGAATTAAACGGCAACAGTCGGGCTTCATAAGTTGTTTCTCCTTCCGACATGGAAAGCGAATATTCTATATCGATGGAATTTCTTGTTTCGGAAACTTCAAAGATTGCTTGGGCAAATTGGCAGGCGACATTGTGTGGCAATATGTCTGTCATTCGTTGACCAATAAAATGTTCGGGAGGCACGTATAAAACCGAGGAAGTTCCTGACAAATAATCCACGATTATACCGTCAGCATCTAGTCGAAAATACAAATCAGGTAAAGCGCGAAAAACAGCTTCTAACTCTAAAGTTTTTTGGCGCAATGCTTCCTCGGCGTAGTACCGATCGCTAATATCAAAAATCACCCCGTCCAAATAGCAAACGTTTCCCTCTGCGTCAAACACAGGAGAACCCTTATCCCAAACCCATTTAACCGTGCCGTCTGCTGCGAGCAAGCGGTATTCCAAGTTATAAGACTCTTTGTTTTCTATGCCTTGCCGAATAGTTTCTTCTACTTTTGCCAAATCTTCCGGGTAAATAATACTAGCAAAAGTCCGGCTTCTCCTGTCCAAAACCCAAATAAAATCTGCCGCATGGTAGCCAGTTAATAAGTAAACGGCATCGCTAATAAAATTAGTAGAAAAATCGCACTTCCAGCGATAAACCACTCCGGGAATATTAGCTACCAAAGACCTAAATCTTGATTCACTTCTACGCAAAGCTGCTTCCGATTCATGTCGTTCGGTAATATCGTGAGCGAAAGCTAGCACTGCAAATACATTACCCTCAGCGTCGCGCAGGGGAAGTTTTTGGGTATCAAAAATATGTACTGAACCGTCAGCAATAGTTGCCGGATCGCAGGGATTGTGGATGATTTCGCCGGCCAGTACAGCAGAGTCGTCTGTGCGGAATCCTCGAATATTTTGGGCGGAATTCCCAAACACGAGCTCTTCGGAAAATCCTAATTCTAAATCAGATTTGCCAATTATCTCTTCGACTGTTTTGCCGATCGCTTGAGCGAAACTCCTGTTGGCCAAAATACAGCGAAAGTTTTTGTCTTTGGCTAAAATCCAGTCGCTAGTTTTGTCTATTACTGTACGCAGGAGTTGTTCGGAACGTTCGGTTTTTTCCAAAGACGCCTGCAGTTCTATTTCTAGGCGCTTGCGAGCAGTAATGTTTTCAAAAGCAACACCGACGCAGTTGTTGGGTAATGGAAAAGCTTTAATAGAAAAAGCGCGAGTTATGCGGCCCCCTTCATCGCAGTCAATATCTTCAACTTCTACGGCTTTCTGGGTGCGAATTACAGAAGCAAATGCTTGGGGAATGTTTTTCGATCGCAGTTGGGGAAAAATCTCGTCGATTGTCATTCCCAAAACATCAGCCATTTCTAATCCGGTAAATAGGGTAGCTGCAGGATTGGAGGCGATCGCCCTGAGAGTGCTATCATCGTCTATATTTTCTAAATGGTAGACGTACAAACCAATTTGCATATTCTCGACAATTTGGTCGTAGAGGCGCACGCTTTCGTCTACCTGCCTGCGTTCGGTAATATCTTCAGTAATCCCCAAAACGTACTGAGGACGGCCTGCGGCGTCGAGAATTGGCACTTTGCGGGTGTGCAGTATTCTCATACCTTTGTGGCGAGTTTGGATCGGCTCTTCGGCTATGTCTTTAACATTAGATTGGTTGCGATCGCCTGTCAATATTTCCCTGTCTTGAGCAGTAAAAACATCAGCTTGTTCTTTGGGGTAAATATCGTAGTCATTTTTGCCGATCGCCTCTTGAGAAGTAACACCTGCGATCGTTTCTCCCGCTTTATTCCACAGCACAAATTTCAGCGAAGAAGCATCTTTAGCAAAAACTCCCACCGGCAGATTTTCTACTACGGAATTGAGGAACCCTCTCGCTGATTGTAATTCAGCTTCGGCACGCTTGCGTTCGATGCCTAAAGCGATGACATCAGCAACCGATGCTAAAGTTTCCTGAAAAGGTGCACTCAGCGGCTGGCGGCTGATAATTACCATGACTCCCACCAGCCGTTCTTCGACTATCAAAGGGTAGCCGGCGAAGGTTATAATTTGGTTGGGAATTTGGCAATTTGTCGGCTTTTGACTGGTGTTGATAATGGCTACTTCGGACTTTTGCGCCTCTGTTGCTTTCGGGGATGCTTCCTCTGGGAGTCCAAAATTGTTCAGTTCAAATCCGCAGTCAAATTCTGGTTTTTGCTGTTGGGCGATCGAGTTAACCTTACTTTCAATAAAGCTAGCCCGATCGTCTGTGCGGCTGTAGATTCCCGATGCTGCTTGCAATTGGCAAACATTATGTTGAGTGTTGAAAGTCCAAATTTCCGCCGAAGTGACATCGAGATTTTGCACCAGTGCCTCGCAGCAGGGAAGCAGGATATCTTGAGGGTGTCTGGTGAGGGCAATACCCACATCGGCTACCATTGCTGTGAGGCGAGAAGCTTGGGCTTTTTCTGCTTCCAACCGTTTGCGATCGGTGATATCTTCCACCAAAGAAAGCACGGTAAAAGTGTCGCCGCTGCGAATAATTGAGTTGAACCAGCGACACCAAATTACCTGTCCGCTTTTAGTATAGTTGCGGTTAATTGAAGTATTGCCGTTGCCAGTGGCTAGTTCAAGCTCGATCGCGCTTACAGCCTCTCTATCTTCCTCGCAAACCAAAGCCAAATCGCCGAACTGCTTGCCCATCATATCATCGGATGTCCAGCCAAAGATTTCTTCGGCGCGTTTCGACCATTGAACGACCCGAAAATCTTCATCCCAGCCTACCATTGCCAGCGGACTGTTAGCTGCATTCAACCACAGTAAATGGTTCGATCGGCGCAACTGTTGAGTTTTCTGCTGCTGCCAGCGGTAATGCCTGGTGATATCTCTACCGACACCCAAAACCCGCATCTGCTTGCTAGAGGCATCCACCGCTGGCGTGTAAGCAGTTTCGTAAATTTTAATCCCGCCGTCTGCCGTCGTCACCTCATGAATTGCCAGCCGTTTTTCCCCGGTTATAAATACTTGTTGCAGGCAAGAATCAATCTGCGAGATTATATTTTTGACAGCAGCATTATTGGGATATAATTTTAATAATTCCTGATTAGTTTTGTTGACTATTTCAGCCGGCTCCAATCCCATCCAAGCAGCAGCGACTGGATTTATCGATAGGTACTTTTGCTGTCGATCGCACTCTAGGAAAGCATCAACAGAGTTAGAGAAAAAAGACTGAAACGAGTTGATAACTTCCTGCATGGGTATTTTTTCATGAGAAAAGCTTAGTATTGTGGAAACCTCGTGTCTTTAGGCTCATATGTTGCACCATTTTCAATAAGCTTTTATGAGCGGGCAGGATGCCAAACCCACAAGAAATTAAATCTTTGTGGAACAGGCATCTTGCCTGTTAAGCGAGAATGGTGCAAGATGTGAGGAGACCGATCGAGGTAGCACTCATCAGGCAGTTTTAACCGCCTTGAATATTGATTATTGCTACAGGGGGCTACTTGGTCGCTTGGTACTTTTATGATCTACTTTCAACGGAACAATTACCGTTTTAAATATTTCACGCGCGATCGCATAGCAGCTTGGGCTTACACCCATATTTTTGATAACGTAATCAGTTAAAACAATAGCTAGTCAACTCTCTCTTTTGATTAGGGCATAAAGCCCCATCTCTTCAGAGCGGGGTGCTGACTTGCTTAAGCTCTAAAATTTTCCTAAAGTTAGTTTAACTGATATCTTGCACCATTGTCAGCAACAGGCAAGATGCCTGTTCCACAAGAAAATTTATATTTTGTGGAACAGGCATCTTGCCTGTTCATAAAAGGCTAATTGAGAATGGTGCAACATATAAGTTTAACCCACTCAAATCTTTTTGGACACTGTACTGCTGCGTTTCCCGGTGCAATTTTCGGCGCTGTTCCCTATAATACAAAAATTTTAAAGAAATAGTATTTTTCGGAATATAGCTTAATTACAGCAGATGCTCTTTTTTAAAAGCAGACCCAGCGGATACAAAAGCGAGATGGAGAGACGGGGAGACGGGGAGACGGGCAGAGGTTAATCCACAACCTGCGAGAAAAATGCTTAAGAAATGCCCGACAGCTTCCCAATTCCCGATTCCCAATTCCCGATTCCCAATTCCCAATTCGGTAATGTGAAAGCGGTTTGGCAGTAAGCCCAGCAAAGAACGCAAGCCGTGCAAAGCCATGTAACATAAAGATTGCGATATTTTTCTATGTAATATGGAACTATTAGATACCTTGATTGTGGGTGCGGGTATTAGCGGTTTGAGTTTGGCGCACGCACTTCACAAGGAAGCAACGAATCCATCCTCGCTGAAGATTTTAGTCGCTGAGAGTCAGGGACGTGTGGGCGGGAACATCACCACTGTGACAGCCGAAGGGTTTCTCTGGGAGGAGGGCCCGAACAGTTTTTCGCCGACGCCGGAATTGATGAAGTTGGCTGTGGATGTGGGATTGAAGCAAGAGTTGATTTTTGCCGATCGCAAATTGCCTCGTTTTGTGTATTGGCAAAAAAAGCTGCAACCGGTGCCGATGACTCCACCGGCGATGATTCAGTCTCAGTTACTGAGTTTTCCGGGAAAACTGCGGGCGTTGTTCGGGGCTTTGGGATTTGTCGCGCCGGCAATGGGCGCTGGACTTTCGCAGCAGGGTGACGAGGAAACTGTTTCTCAATTTTTCCGCCGTCATCTGGGGCAGGAAGTGATGCAGCGGTTGGTGGAACCTTTTGTTTCTGGGGTTTATGCGGGCGATCCGCAACAACTTAGCGCGGCGGCGGCTTTCGGCCGGGTAGCAAAGATGGCTGATCTGGGTGGCGGGCTGATGGCGGGGGCGCTGCTTTCTGCTAGGAAAAGACCCCCCCAACCCCCCCTTACCAAGGGGGGGCTAAAGACTGTTGCAGACCCGAATGTTCCTAAGACTAGGCCGGGGGAGTTGGGTTCGTTTAAACAGGGGTTGAAGGCTTTGCCAGAGGCGATCGCTGCTGAATTGGGCGATCGAGTGAAACTCAACTGGCACTTGACTCGCCTCCAGCGTACACAACGCGAAACTTACATTGCTGTATTCTCCACGCCCGACGGACAGCAGGAAGTTGAGGCGCGTACCGTGGTTTTGACAACGCCGGCTTACGTTACAGCCGATTTGTTGCAGCCTCTGCAACCGGAAGTTAGCAGCGCTTTACAAGCTTTTACTTATCCTACGGTTGCCTGCGTTGTATTAGCATATCCGCATTCGGATGTCAAGGGTAAATTAGTAGGTTTTGGAAATTTAATTCCGAGAGGGCAGGGAATTCGCACTCTGGGGACGATTTGGACATCAAGTTTATTTGCCGATCGCACGCCTGCGGGCTGGCACACTCTCACCAGTTTCATCGGCGGGGCTACAGACTCGGAAATTGGCAATCTCGACTCAGAAGAAATCGTTCGGGAGGTGCACCGAGATTTGTCTCGGATTTTGCTGAAACCAGATGTGCCACAGCCCAAAGTTTTGGCGGTGAATGTGTGGAAGCGGGCGATTCCTCAGTACAATTTGGGGCATTTCGATCGCCTGCAACAAATCGATCAAGGCTTAAAATCTTTGCCGGGGCTGTATTTGTGCAGTAACTACGTTGGCGGCGTGGCTTTGGGAGATTGCGTGCGAAGGGGTTTTGAGGGTGCACGAGAAGTGGGCGAGTATTTGCAGAAAAAACAATCAGATACTCGATCGATCTGAATGATTGTGTGGGGAGGGCAGGTTTACAAATATCGAGGATGTGAATCAGAGATATTGGTGAACCCGCCCCTATACAGCCTTCTGCCTGGTGTGCCGACGGACGTGCCGGCGAATGCTACTAGGTTGTTGGCTCAAACTTGTAACCCACCCCCCTGACGGTTTGAATCATCGGCATTTGATTGGGATCTAGTTCAATTTTGCGGCGAATTTGACCGATATGAACATCCACCACGCGATCGGCTCCTACATACTCGTAGTCCCACACTTCATGCAGCAATTCCGATCGCCTCCACACGCGACCGGGTTTGCTGGCCAAACAGTACAGCAGGTCGAATTCTAAAGCAGTCAAAGCAACTATCTGACTGCCGAGAATTACCTCGCGCCGAACCGGATCTATTAGTAGCTCTCCAAAAGTAAGAGTTTGTTGTTCGGCGGGAGTAACAATGCGTTTGCGCTTCAAAATTGCTGCAACGCGAGCTCCAATCTCTACAAGACTAAAAGGTTTAGTAATGTAGTCGTCAGCACCTTCGGCAAACCCTTTCATTTTGTCAGCTTCATCGGTTCGAGCAGTCAGCATCAACACAAACACGCCCGTGCGTCTTTGCATTTCTTGACACAGTTTGTAGCCTGTTGTATCAGGTAAATTTACATCTAGAACTACTAAGTCAGGATTGAGTTGCTCAAATAATTCCAGACCAGTCTGACCGTCCTCACCAGACTCTACTTGATAACCTTGCTGGCTCAAAAAACGGTGAATCAAATTTCGGATTGCCGGGTCGTCATCAACCACAAGGATTTTTACAGGGGCCATGACCACAAGTTTGCTTGAAGAATTAGGCAAGAATATTCAGCCATAATAATAGAAAACTGGATACAAATCTCGAAAAAATTGAGCTTTTAATAGTTATAGCTCTCTTTATAACCTACGCAAAATTTCAGGCAATAAATCTCCAGGAACTTTGGATAAGGCTAAATTTTGGCCTGGCAGCCCACATTCACTATAGAAAGCTCTAATCGTTTTGACAATATAGCTCAATGCTGTTTGCCGGGAATCAGCAGCTTGGGAGTTTGCTGGGGCTTGCAAGTTGAGTTTATCCCCATATATTAACCCTTTGTCATTGAGATTTTGTCCCCATTCGGCACACACTTGCAACTGGTGGTGCAGTGCTGCTTCTAGATGGCTTGTCTGTGCGACTTTGTTAGCGGCGAAATCTGGGTCGGTGGCTAGTTGATAGTGGGCTAGTCCGAGATTGTTGCGGGCGGCCAAGGCGTCAAAGGTGAGTTTGGTTCGATCGATCTCTCCGGCGATATCGAGGGCGGCTTCATAGGCGGTAATCGCCTGCTGTAATGATTCCGTCCGCGCCTGTTTCTGCTGAAACTGGTTCGCCAAATGCCAATAAGCGGTACCGAGATTATTGTAGGTGGCGGCGGCTGCTGCGGGTACTAATTCTCTGGTGCGGTATTTCAATGCTTCGCGGTAGGCGGAAATCGCCCTGACTAGCAGGGATTCTGAGGGTTCGTGCTGGGCGAGATTCCAGCAGGCGGTACCGAGGTTGTTTTGTACTCCGGCATAGTTGAGTGGTTCTCGTTCGGGACTGTAGCAGGAGAGGGCTTGGGTGTAAGCTGCGATCGCGCTTTTGAGATACACGATCGGCTCACCATCTTGAGCTAAATTCCAGTATGCTGTCGCCAAATTATTCTGAGCAGCAGCGTACTGCTGAGGCTCCACGGCGGGGTCTAGATCCAGCAGCGCTTGTTGGTAAGCTGCAACTGCGTGCTGCAAGTTCTCTGTCTTGTCTTGATAGCGGGCTAAATCGGCCGAGGCGATTCCCAAATTTTTGTTTAATCTAACGCGGGTTTGGGGTACGGTTTCGGCATCTGTTCGGTTCAAACCTTCAAGGTAGAGGGCGATGCTGCGTTCAAGACAGGATACTGGATCTGAGGCGTTATGCTGCGTGCGATCGCGCGACAGCATCCAGTAGAGAGTGCCGAGATCGTTGAGGAGATCGGAAATTGGCGGTAGAGTGTTGGACTCCTGGGCGTACTGAGTTAAATTTTCTGTCAATTGGGCAATCAGCCGCGCGCATTCCTCAGTTAGTGGTTGATTTTGCTGCGAGTTGCTGTCAACTTCGAGATAGGCAATCACTTGTTCGATCGCGCGAATGGCGATTGTCAGGTTTTGCTCTGAAACGTCTCCGCCCAGAATGCGATCGCGGTAGTAATTTCCCAAACCGTGATAAGCCAAAGCCAATGCTTCGGAACAACACTGATGTTCTTGCAGCAGTTCGATGTATTGCAGGGTTTGCAGCGGCAGAAAATTCTCCTCTGATGCGGCATTATTTTCGGCTGCCAAATCCTCAGAAGCCGCTGCTAGCACCAAATCTGCCAGTTGGACGGATTTAGAATCTGGCGCTGGGGACGGGGGATGGGAAATTGGGGATGGTTCCTCATCTGCCAGTTGGACGGATTTAGAATCTGGCGCTGGGGACGGGGGATAGGCAATTGGGAATTGTTCATCTGGAATTGGGGATTGTTCGTCGGGAATTGGGGATTGTCCAGACAAAGAAGATATTAAAAGTTGGTTGCCAAAGTCTCCGCTGTCCCGCAAGTTTCGCAAGTCTCCTGAGTTCCCGAAGTCCTCAAAGTGCCCGAAGTCTTCCTTAGCTGGAGTTGGTTCGCCTTCAAACTCAAATACTCCGGTTCGCCAGTGCCAAAATTCCGGGGCCGATTGTTCGATCGAACTTAGCCAGGGCCGCGACACCCACAGCAACAGAGTAGACTCGCACAATTGCAGGTTTGCTTCGATGTCTCTCAAATAGCTTAGGAACGACCACTGCACGGCTGCTGACTGCCTGGTCAGGTGTTCTGCCCCGAGAATTTGAAATCCCGGCAAAGGGCTGTAGCTGCCCATGTTTTGGGGCGGTGGGTGTTGGGTCAGCCACGCGGCGATCGAACCCCAAGGATTTGGATTGCTCAAGTCAAGTTCCAAACTGACAAATCGGGGATAGTCGATCGGGGAGCGAGGATCGGAGCCAGCGCTCTCTGCGGCTAATTCTGCGTGCAAGCGGGCTGCCAGACAGTCCCGCAAGCACAAGTCGTCGCAGGCGGCGATAAAAATTTGACGGCGTAAATTGAGGTCGATCGCCTGTTTCAAGCGTTGGTAGATCAGCTTGTTCGAGCTAGAAACTTTTTGGGAAGGAATAGACATCAGGAGCAGCCGATTTTAGATTTTAGATTTTAGGTTTTAGGTTTTAGATTTTGGATTGTAGATTTTAGAGTTGAGAGTTGAAATCTCGATCGCTCATAACTCACAACTTGCGCCCCGAAGGCAGTCAATCGATTTGAGATTTTAGATTTGAGATTTTAGATTGAAGCCTTGACCGCACGGATAAATTCGGGGGCTCCTTTATCGGATACAGGT